>JANPAU010000079.1:0-16738 GCA_031430055.1 Akkermansiaceae bacterium
ATAGTAGTTGCCGAGCCGCGCTGTTGGACGCCGCCGTTGAAGGCGTTAAAGGCGAAGCCTTGGATGCCCAGACTCGTGCTAAGGAATGGATTCTGGTCGTCGATCGTCGAGATGTCAGTCGTGATGATCTGCTGCTGGGCCGTACCTTGAGTCTCAAACGTATTGCCCATGGCAATGATGTTTGTCGCGCCTGCTGTCTGGGTTCCCGCTTGGTTCAGGTCATAAGTTGTCGAATTTGCCAAGCCGACGGTTCCAACGGAATCACGTCCGCGGGAAACATACATCGTGCGCGTTTGGTCGCCAAGAGGAGTCTGGGTACCGGTGGACGAACTGGCAGCGGCAACAGCACCGGCGTAGATCCCGGTGTCCGAGGCCCAGCCAGCTCCGAATGCATCCGTTAACGTTTGGTTAAGATTGATGATATTCAGCGATTGACGATCCGCCGTAGGGCCGGCTGCTGAACCACGGAAGTTAGTGGCAGCATCCCCCAAACTTACATATACCGTGTTAACATTGCCGGGTTTCTGAAAGTAGAGGACGAGATCGCCAATGTCATAAAACGAGTTGGCGGCTTGTGCGGATCCAGTCAGCAACACCGCAGTGGATGTCAGTGACATAAAGAGTCGTGTAGTATTATATTTCATGGTGGTTGTTTAGTTGTATTGTGACTTTTGAATTTTTCGGGGGTTGAGTACGGATCAAAATTCGCAATCAGAAATTTTCATAAGCTAGATGAATGTCATTAGCGAAAGTCGATTGGGCGAAGAATATATTGTGAAGAAAATGTCACTGATTAAATCAAGTCATCTGTCAGACAAATGTCGGTTCTCTATTTGGAAGGCAGTCAATTTTAAGAGCATTAAAATAAACTGCCCTAAAATAGAAACTGACGGCATAATTCGATCCAACTCAAATAGGTGACGTTTTCGTGACAATGCGGGAATTGTTTTCAACCCAGCCACGCGCTTTATTTTACGTGCTTCAGAGTTCGCATTCAATTTGCCTCTGAGGATCACGGGAAACCGACTAACTGCGGTTTCCAAGACAAGCCTTAACAACCAAAGCTATCCAAACCAATGAAACACAAATCCGCAAAAATACTTCTCGCTGCTCTTTTCGGGACGGGATTTTTCGCTACAGAACTCCACGCACAAAACACATTCTTTGAAGTTGGAGATCTGATCCTGTTTTTCCAGAAGCCTGGTGACGACGATGTTATATACGTTGGACTCGGCTCTGCACGCACACTTTATCGAGGCTCGGCTGCTGGCCCCACGGCGGACAGACAGGCCATGAACATCGTAAACATTGATGCTGCGCTGACAGCCGCGTATGGTGCCGGTTGGGCTTCGGACACTGGAATCTACGCCGGTCTGGCTGGCTGCCGTAGTGCTTCAACAGGGACCCAAGTTTTTGAGGGCGACCAGACGCGCACACTTTACGTTTCCCGCGCCCGTAACGGCGTCGGGACTCTGGGAGCGGTCAACTCGACTCCTTGGGACTTGACCTCAGCAGGAACCTCAACTTCTGCGGCCACCGCAATCGTCAGCTCCCTTTCTAACGATTTTGAAGTGAACCACCTGACGAAGGTGGCAACCTCACTTACATCCAGTTCTAAAATCGATGATGAGAACCCATTCATCGCCACCGGTGTCCAAGGTTATGCACTAAATGGCTTTACGGGAGGTGTCCAACAACGTGGATCAGGCACCTCGTTTGGTACCTTTGGGCTGGCCGGCAGCGTGGAATTCGCGTTGGACCTGAATCGAATTGTTCCACGGAATGATTCGGAGACTAACAACGAAGTTTCGGGCATCAAAGAGGTCGGCTCTTACGAGGGAACCATTGTTGTCGGAACCGACGGAAATGTTTCTTTCATCACCCAAGCAGTCGCCCCCACGTCGGCATATAATGCGTGGTTGGTGGGCTTTCCGTTACTTGTCACTTCTACCGACAAGCTTCCCGCAACGGATTTCGACAACGACGGCTTCACGAACCTTGAAGAGTTTGTTTTGAACGGCAATCCGAGCGTCTCTGGTCAGACAATCGCTCCAACTCTCAGCGCTTCCGGCGCGAATTTCATCTTCAACTTCACCCGTCGTGCGGACTCGATCACCGAGGTGACTCAGGTTTTCGAATACAGCTCCAACTTGTTGGATTGGACCACCAATCCCCCAATCACGATTCCAACCACTCCTGGCACCGTTGGTTTCGTCACGGTGGGAGCAAGCAGCGGAACAGCACCTAACCAAGTTCAGGCGGTCACACTCACGATTCCCAAGGGTCCAAACACTAAGCTTTTCGGCCGTCTCAAGGTAGTGAAGTAAACATTGTCGCGAGACGATCCACAAAATCCGTTTTTCAGACCTTCCCTTCCTGCGTCGTGCAGGAAGGGTTTTTTCGATTGATCGATCAGACACTTGGTATCACCGGCCGTGCCATATTTCTAACGTTGATATGGATTGAGTCACCGGCTCGCCACAACACGGGCAGGCGTCGAGCTGGAGCTGAGAAATCGTGGCGACTGGTGATCGCCGCTACAGCCTGCGCCACTGGTTGCCGTCTTGTTGCAGGAGATCGTCGGCCTCGCGTGGGCCCCAAGAACCGGCGACGAACTCAGACATTGGCGGTGGGTTGCCGGACTGGTGCCAAGCGTGCTCGATGTGATCGATGAATTTCCATGCTTCTTCCACTTCGTCGCGGCGGGCGAAGAGGGTGGCATCGCCGGCGATAGCGTCTAGCAAGAGGCGCTCATAGGCTTCCGGGCTGCCCTTGCCGAAGCTGGTGGCGTAGTGGAAATCCATTTTCACCGGCTCTAACCGCAGACTGGTGCCGGGGATTTTTGAAACCATGCGCAGCGAGATTCCTTCGTCAGGCTGGATGCGGATGACGAGCACGTTTCCACCGGGGACGCCGCCGGTGAGGGCGTTAAAAAGGACGCACGGCGCGTCTTTGAAGTGCACGGAAATCTCGGTGGACTTCTTCGGCAAACGTTTGCCCATGCGGATGTAAAACGGCACGCCACTCCAGCGCCAAGTGTCGATGAGCAGGCGGACGGCGACGTAGGCCTCGGTCTTGGATTCGGGTGAGACGCGGTCTTCTTCGCGATAACCCGGGACCGGGTTGCCATCGATATGGCCGGCGGTATATTGGGCGCGGATGACGTTAGCGGCGACTTTTTCCGGGGTGTCCCACTGGCGCAGGGAGCGGATGACTTTGACTTTTTCATCGCGCACCCCATCGGCCGTTAGGTCGGTGGGTGGCTCCATGGCGACGAGGCTGAGGAGCTGGAGCAAATGGTTCTGGACCATGTCGCGCAGGGCACCCGCCGTTTCATAATAACCGCCGCGGCCGCCTTCCATGCCGAGGTTTTCCGAGCAAGTAATCTGGATGTGGCTGATGTATTTGCTGTTCCAGAGCGGCTCGAAAATCGAGTTGGCGAAGCGCAGGACCATCAGGTTCTGCGCGGTTTCCTTGCCGAGATAGTGGTCGATCCGGTAAGTGTCGCTTTCTTGAAATGTGTCGTTGACGACTTGGTTGAGGTGCTTGGCGGTGGCGAGGTCGGTGCCGAATGGTTTCTCGACGATGACGCGTGACCAACAGCCTGGCTTGGCTTCGTTGAGCCCGGCGTTTTTGAGGTTGATGAGGATTTCATCGAAAAACTCCGGGGCTGAGGCCACGTAGAAAAGCCGGTTGCCTTTGCCTCCGTGCTCAGCATCGATGAGGTCTAACTTTTCAGCAAGTCGGTGATAACCATCAAGGTCCGTGAACTCGGAAGTGTGATAGGAAACCGTCTCGATGAAACTCCCCCAGACCTTCTCATCATGGCCGGAGCGGGAAACTTTGCGATTGAGTTCTTCTAGGCCGACGCGGAACTCCGCGTCCGACTTTTCCCGCCGGGCGAAACCGATGATTTTCACTCCCGTCGGTAATTCACCATCTACTGCTAGATTATACAGCGCGGGGATGAGCTTGCGATGGGTGAGATCACCGGTGGCACCGAAGATGACGATGCTACAAGGCTCGGCACGCGAGCGGGAAACGAGGTCTTCGCGGAAGGGATTGCTCATGAATATGAGCCGAGTTTCCGCCAAGTCTTGTCCGGACGCAAAGCCAAATCCGGCCCGGTGGAAAGAATGGGATTCATGGCAGCCATTCGCCGGGTGAGTCGGAATTTCACACCGCCGCGCTCCGCCCATGCGGAATTTGCGGATCGGTGAAGCTTTCCCAGCCGCCCTCCGGAGTCCGACGGAAACCGCACGCGCCTTCCAACGCGATGAGGAGGATCCAGCCGTTTTCAAATAGCTGGCGTAGCGGATCGTGCGCTGCTAGAACCGAATCAAGAGCGGCACGTGTAGTTTCAATGACGACCGTGAGCCGTCGCGCCTCATGCATGAAACGCGTGCCGTCATGGATCGACTGAAAAGGCAGGCCCGTCCTGATGTCACCGCCGTTTCCCTCGGTCACGCCGATGCCGCCGATCACGTGATGGAGTGCCTTGTCACCGCTGCCATGGCGGAGCGGATCCACGCGCGAGGCGTAGTATTGCAAATTGATCCAGCTGGCCACGACCACGGGTGCGGTGAGAATGAGCGAGAGCACCTTGCGGTCCGGATCAGCCGCAGCATCGTAGTCGTGCAAGAACACCCGCCCGTCCAGCCGGAGGCCGCTGGTACGCCTGCGGGGCGCGGCGACGAAGGCGGCATTGTTAGCCAGACCCCACTCGGGACGGGTTTGTGAAATATCGACGGAACGCGCCCGGAATGCCGGGGCCAGCGCTTCGGGTTCCAGTCCGGCCACACCGCAGGCGGCCGCTCTTTCCTGGCGTGAGAATGCTCCGGCGGTGGCGAGAGCAGACCGAAGTGCCGCCAGTTCCGCAGTGTGGCTGGAAGGCAGTTCCGACAGATCAAACAGCTCCACGTCATCGCTAATAGTCCGGTGCAGGCCAGCGACGAATACGGTGTCGTCGGGGACAGGGACGCCTCTGTCCGCAAGTTCCAGCCTGACCTCGCGATCATTCAGTGTCGCAGCGGCGAGGCGGGCGTTCACGTCTCCGGCATGGCCGCCGCAGGCCCCACATTCGAGGGATGAGGCATACGGATTGTTGGCACTTCCGCTGCGGTGGCCGCAGATGAGCACAATTCTGGCGAAATTCCGCACGAGTCCCATGTTGCGGAGCGCACCTTCCGCCAGATCGGCCCGCGTTTTCAGCGGCACTCCGACGAGCCGGGGCGCGGGATTTTTCGCGGAAGCAGGATTTCCGCGAATGCCTCCGAGCGCGAGAGAAAACGCCAGACCGGCGGACTCGACGAAGGAAAAACAGGAGATCGCGGAGTTTTGAAACGCTTTCCAGGCACCGGACCGCAGGTAGCGGATGCGGGCGGATTCCTTTTCGCGTGGCCCGATGGTTTCCTCACTGGCCACCGGCGGAGCTAACAGGACCGGGCAGCGAGCGCTCTTGCATTCGGAGACGCCGTCCGCGTGATTCACCGGGAATCCGAAAAAGCCCGCGAATCCGACCGTCCGCAAGCCGGGCATCGCGGTCTCCAGGTGCCGCCGCAGAACTTCCGAGCGCACGTCGATGCAGAAGACCGCCTGCGCGGGCGGCCGGGTTTCGGGTTCCGCCGCGGAGGGTATTTCCAACAGTTGAATCAGCTTTTTCTGATAGCCCGCCTCGTAGGCGACTTGCCAGCGGACCAGCGCCGCCAAGAGCAAGGGGTCGTTGCCGGCCGCAGGCTGGTTCCGCCAGAGTGTGAGTAAATCCCCGTCCACCACGAAGGTCTGGAACAACGCGGTATCGTAGGCCAGTCGGATGGCTAACAGATCTCGCAGCGTGTTGCTTTGCCCGCCCCGCAGCCGTTCCTCGCGGACCCGGAACTGGACATAGCCCGCCCATCCGGAAATGGTGTCGAGCTGCCGGTGGAAAAAATCGGCGGCGTCCGCATGCCGTGGTGCGAGAATTTCCATGCACCGGCTGATGCAAGATCCGGCATCGTCGGGCAAGGAGCTGACAAACGAGCGGAATTTCCGCAGGCCGAAAACTTCTGGATTCCGGTCGCCCGACGCGGCCTCGCGCCAGCCTTGGTAGAGGCCGAGTGATTTCCACGGCGAGTTCCAGGTGGTCTGGTTCTCGTCGAAGGTCACCCCGCACCATTTGGAAATCTCCTCGGCGACGAAGCCGCTCCAGCGGGCGTGCGGGAGATTCCGGTCCAGCAGGTCGGCCACGGTGGCCAACGGATTGGCCCGCGGTTCACCGGCGGCTTGTTTCAAAATCCTGACTAACCGTTTTTCCGGCCATTCCGCGTCCGTGACCGAGGCGAGATCCTCCTGTGAGATCTCTCCAGACTCGTAGGCGGCCAAGTATTCCTCAAGTGCTTGCAAAGGCGCTCTGCCGGAGGTGCGGTCCAGCAACGCGCAAGCGTCCGCGAATGGAAGGTGGCTCAGACCCGAGAAAGGATTAACCGCGACGAAGCGGCCGAGCGGCCAGAGCGGCGGGATCCTGCCGAGTGCTTCATCAATGGCGGTCTCGGGCGAGGCAACCTTAGCGAGTGGTGGGGCGAGTGTGTTCATGGGATTAGTTTGTTGGAGTTCAGTTTGAGGAATGCCGCGGCCAGAGACGGCTCAGTAGTCTGTTAGCAAAAGTGCCGAAGTAAAATCCGTTGAGCGCATGCACATAAATCCCGCGCCCGGCGGGACGGCCGCCAATACGCCACATCAGGGACTGGAAAACAAACAGCCCGGCGAACACCGCCCCCACGAAAACCAGCAGCGGAAGCGGTGGCGTCACCCCCGGGAGGCGGGCGAAAAGTGTTTCCGCGCCCGCATGCAGCCCGAGTCCCGCAAGTGCGATCCCTGCGGCGAACACCAACGCGCTGAGGATCGTACCTGCCCCGCGATCTGCGGAGACCGCCCTCGCGATGCCGTAGGCCAGGGCGAGCGCCAGGATCATCACGAACACCACGGGAGCATGCGGCGCGGAAGGAAGCAGCGCGTGCATGATGGTGGCACCGCCAACGGCTAGCAGCCCACCTGCCGGCAGTCCCAAAGCGAGCGCCGGCAAGCAGAGACGGACCGCCGCGCGGGGAACCGCGCCGACGCTCGATCCGGATGTCAGGAACGCGTTTGCCTTGTAGAGCGAGTGCGCCACGATGTGCAGTAGCGCGAGTCCATAGGCACCAAGACCGCACTGGACCATCATGAATCCCATCTGTGCGATCGTCGAGTAGGCGAGCGCCCGTTTCACTCCGGGCTGGGCCAGCATCACCACCGCGCCAAAGGCGGCGGTCAGGGTGCCCAAGATAGCGAGGGCATTGAGAGCGCCCGGCGCATGGGTGAACAAGGGGGACAGGCGGACAATGAGGAAGCCGCCGGCGTTGATGATACCCGCATGCATGAAGGCGGAGACGGGCGTTGGGGTTTCCATGGTGTCAGGCAGCCAGCTGTGAAAGGGAAACTGCGCCGACTTCAGCGCCGCACAGGAAACTATCAGATAGCCAGCGGCCGGCAGCCCCCCGCTGTTTCCGGCGGCGATGGAGGCGAACAATCCGTCGAGTTCCAGCGTGCCGTGGGACCAGAACAGGATGACGATCGCAGCCGCCAGACAAACATCCCCCAGGCGGCTGAAAACGAATTTTTTCCGCGCCGAGAAAATCGCTCCCGCCCGCTCCGGATGGTGGAGCAGGAGCCGGTGGAGGCACAGGCTCGTGGCCACCCAAGCACCGAGCAGCAGCAGCAGATGGCCGGACAGGACCAGCGTGATCACCGCCGCTAGGGTGAGGCTCATCCAAGAGAAAAACCGCGCCTGATGCGGATCCCCCGCGAGGTAGTTTCTGGAAAAGCGTAAGACGACGGCACCGAGGAAAGAAACCAGCACCACCATCACCGATGAAACTCCGTCGAACTTCAGCAACGCTCCGCTGGAAATTTCCGCCACCCCATGAAGGACGGCAAACCCCGCCGCGGAAAGTGCCGACAGGCTGGCGGCAAGGAGTGCGATCCGGCCCGCCGTCTCAGGAGCGCGGCCGCGACAGAGGAGACCGGCGAGCAATGGCAGGACGGGAATGAGAGCGGGCAACAACGGAGACAGTGTGGACATGCCGCAAAGACTGGTCGTTTCATGGCTTTTAGTGAATTACATGCTTTAAAATTTGGCGTTAAGTTTTATTTAAACCTCATGCCGTTTCTCAACTACCATCACCTCCGTTATTTCCGCTTCATCGCCCGGGAGCTGAATCTCACCCGTGCGGCGGAAAAACTGAAAATCTCCACTCCGGCCCTGAGCATCCAGCTCAAGCAGCTCGAAGTGAATTTAGGGCACCCGCTTTTTGTCAGGGAACGCGGCGGACTTGCTCTAACCGAGGCTGGACGGATCGCGCTCGACTACGCAGAGGAGATTGCCCGCAACGGCGAGGAGCTGCTGGACGTGATGCAGCACCGCCCGCAAGGCGGCAGGATCATCCTCCGGGTAGGTGCGGTGGCCACCCTCTCGCGGAATTTCCAGCTCGAATTCCTGCGTCCCGCGCTGCACCGCGACGATGTCGAGGTGATCATCCGCTCGGGCACCCAGCGGGATTTGTTAGTGGCACTGCACGCCCATGAGGTCGATCTCATCCTGTCCAATCAACTGGCCCGCCGGGACGCGGGAAGACCTTGGCACAGCCATCTGCTCGCCGAGCAGTTGGTGAGTCTAGTAGGTGTGCCCGAATGGAAAAAAAAGCGCCTTCGTTTTCCCGAGGGCTTCCGCGACGTTCCGGTGATCCTGCCCAGTTTAGAAAGTAACACCCGCGCCGCCTTCGACCGTCTGACGGCGGCCGCAGGTGCGCACCCGCGAATCATGGCGGAGGTGGACGACATGGCGATGCTCCGCCTGTTAGCAAGGGAGGGCAGGGGGCTGGCGCTGGTACCGCCGGTCGTCGTGCGCGACGAGATCGAGAGCGGGACGCTGGTGGAAACGCACCGCATTCCCCAGATTCGGGAGAGTTTTTTCGCCATCACCCCCAGCCGCAGGTTTCCCAATCCGCTGGTGGCCGAACTGGTCGGGAAAATGGCGGAAATTAAAACGCCGCAGCAGAAGAAAACGGCAGGCACGCACGATTGAAGGCGCTCAAAAGCCGATAAGTGCCCTCTCCGAAGCGGGGCCAAAGGATCAATGATCCGCATTCGGGATTGATGTCACCTCATCACCACGGCAGCGGGAAAGCGCGGTTGAAGGCGTAGACCCGCTCGCGGATGGCGTGGAGCTTGGCCGTGTTGGTATGATCGGACAAGGCTTCGTGGATGAAATCGGCCACTTGCTCGACATGAGTTTCCTTCATCCCGCGAGTGGTGACCGCCGGGGTGCCGATGCGGATGCCGCTGGGCTTCATCGGGCTGCCGGTGTCAAACGGAATGCCGTTCTTATTGACGGTGATACCGGCCTCGTCGAGCGCGTGAGAGGCTTCGGTGCCGTTGAGGCTCTTGGTGCGCAGGTCCACGAGCATCACGTGATTGTCCGTGCCGCCGGAGCAAATGCGGAAACCGTGGTGCGTGAGTCGCGCGGCGATCGCTTGGGCGTTCTTGATCACTTGCGCCGAGTATTCCTTGAACTCGGGCTGCAGCGCCTCGCCGAAGCAGATTGCCTTGGCCGCGATGACGTGCATGAGCGGGCCGCCTTGGATGCCGGGAAAGACTTGGGCATCGATTTTTTTCGCGAACTCTTCTTTGCAAAGAATGATTCCGCCTCGTGGCCCACGCAGAGATTTGTGAGTCGTCGAGGTCACGAAATCCGCATGCGGAAACGGACTCGGATGCAGTCCAGCGGCGACGAGGCCTGCGATGTGTGCCATGTCCACAAATAGATAAGCTCCGACTTCGCGCGCCAGCTTGCCCATGCGCTCGAAGTCGATGATCCGCGAGTAAGCCGAGGCCCCCACGGTGATCAGCGCGGGCTTGAGCTCGCGGGCGGTTTTCTCTAGCTCGTCGTAGTTGATGCGCTCGTCGTCCGGGGAGACGCCGTAGTGAGTGACATCGTAAAAACGCCCCGAGAAATTCGCCTTGTGGCCGTGGGTGAGGTGGCCACCATGGGCCAGATCCATCGTGAAAATCTTGTCACCCGGCTTGAGCACGGAGAAATAAACGGCGGTATTTGCCTGCGATCCTGAGTGCGGTTGGACGTTGGCATGCTCGGCTCCGAAGAGTTCTTTCGCCCGGTCGATCGCGAGTTGCTCGACGACATCGACATTTTCACATCCTCCATACCAGCGCTTGCCGGGATAGCCCTCGGCATACTTGTTCGTCAGCACCGAGCCCTGCGCTTCCATGACGGCTGGGGAGGTGAAATTTTCCGAGGCGATCAGCTCGATGTTGTTCCGTTGGCGGAATTCCTCCGCCGTGATCGCCGCATAAATCGCAGGATCCGTCTCGGCGATCCGGCTGCCCGAGGATTTACAAACCCGAGCTTCATGTCGCCCACCTTGGAAACCGGTGACTAAAAACGCGTCTGCCATCGCGATGCCCGTCGCCTCGTCCGTGAATTTCCCGCTCAGGCAAAGCACGTTCGAATCGTTGTGCTCGCGAGTGGTCACCGTTTCCTCCACCGAGCGGACACTGGCCGCGCGCACGTGGCGGTGGCGGTTCGCCGCGATACACATGCCTACGCCGGAAGTGCAGGCGAGGATGCCGAAATCATAAGTCCCGTCCGCCACGTTGCGGGCGACGAGATTCGCGTAATCCGCGTAATCCACGGACTCATGCGACTGCGTTCCGAAGTCGCAGACCTCATGGCCGACCGCCTTCAGATGCTTTACGACAGCGTTTTTCAAATCGACGGCGCCGTGATCGGCCCCGATGGCAATGCGGAAGGTTGGATGACTCATGAGAAGATGCGGGATTCAAGTCCGGGAAAGCCGACTTGCAAACCGCAAATTTCGATTCTCGGCAACAACCACATCGCTCTCCGCTGCCAACACATCGCCCCCACCCTTGTCCACATCGGTCTTCGGTCCCCTTCATATCGACTTCCGGTGGTATTCACATCGCTAACTGGAACGTTATCCATTGATTTTCAATGCATTTATCCGCCTCTCATTGCGTCGCTGCCGCCTACCGCATCCACCGCACCGGCGTCAGCGTACACCCAATCCGAGCAGACGCACCTGCTTGCGGAACTTCGCGACGGACTCCTCTTGCACCGCAAGGGTCGTATCGCCCGCCCAAAGACACATGCCCGATAGGTCTTTGCATTTGGATATCATTCCCGCAGTAGCTGCGTCGCGGCACTCGAAAAGAATCGCATTTCCAGCCTGGCGGACCGCCTCTCCATCCGCCCTGGCCTGCCTGAGGAAGGCGACGACCGATTCCGGCAGCGGTTGATCGTCGCGTTCTTCCAGAAAACTCGTGAAGCCATGCAGATCGTAACCCGCTTCGATTGCTTTAATCGCATTTGATTCATCGAGGCGAAAATCATTTTCGCCAACTGCCTCAGCCCACGTTTCCAGTTGCGTGCGTTCGGCTGGCGAGAGTGAGCCGACAGTCACTCGGATGGTGCGGTTACTCAGAACACTCAGCCGCGTTTGCACCAGCGGTCGCGAAGGAGTGAAGGGATGCTCTCCGCCGCTCAACACATAGGTGCCCAGCGGGTTGATGCGAAATGCCTGCAAACCATCATAGCGGGAAAGCCACGCGTACCCATCCATTCCCCATTGGTCCACCGGTCGGGCCTCATCGGGTACCGTGTAAGCAATGTCGAGGATCCCCAAGGCCGCCGCGTATTCCATGAAAAAACATAGTATATAACGATTCTGCAGAACGTCCCATTCTCCGTATCCGCTATATCCCATCGCTCCATATTGGTGGTCGCCAATGTATAACTTCCATGGATCGTGTGAAACCTCAAACATCAGACCATCCGCCCGCATAAAATTGGAAAATGCATCGAACGAAATCCATACTCCCGCCGGGCACTTGCCGAGTGCTCCTAACATTGCTGACCGCCGCGCCACTCTCGCCGTGAGCGCTCCTTTGATCGATTGGCCTTTAATAATATCTATCCGGTTGAACTCATCATATACCTTGTTGGTAATCCATTTCCGCCAAATGGCTTCGATGACTTCCCAAGCGGGCTTCTCCAAAGACTTACGGCCCAGCACGGTGAGCGTGGATTTCGACCCGCTCATCGTAATCAGCCCGGCGGCATGAAGCATCCGGGTCCAGCCGATAGGCTTGATGGAGCCGATCTCCTGTTCCCATGCCTTCGGGTCCGCGAGGAACGCCACTGCGGGAGAAAACCAATCGCCGCCGCTCAGCGATTCTCGGATGCGGGCCAGCGAATTTTTCGCCGGAACACCGGTCTTTTCACTGAATCCGAGTTGGCCCATGGCGGCCAGACGCAGCAGTGCTCCGAGTTCGGCAAGCGCTTCGGATTCGGTGTGCCGGACCATGACTTCGCCCTCTTCCGCAGGCTCTGGAATGCAAGCCAGGCAGGCATCGGCAGGTTCTGGCAGGAGTGACCGCAATCGGGCCGCGAGGTCGCAAGGCACTATGGGTGCATCCCTGATGCCGTCGCTATAGAAGAAGAGATTCAGCCGCGTCGAGTTTGCCGGAGTTTGATAGGATGGACTCCCGTAAGAATCCTTCTGCTTGACGAAGAACACCGCATCACACCCGTATTTCGAGCAAAATTTCAAAAGACTATGCCTGTTGTCATCATCGTGAACGGCTTCCATCACCACCGATCGACCGATTTCATCCAGTTCATTCAAAGCAGCTAACAGACCCGGACCTTCAAGTGCGGCCTTGATTCCGTCCACAAACTCCGCCTTCCGCGTCACCTTTGAACTGGGGACAAGAAACTTCAGCCGGTAGCGGAGGTCATCGACAGTAAGATTCCAAAGAGTATCGTGAAGGGTGGGCACCTGCGAATCATTGGCGTTTAGCGTGAATCCTTCAACCTCGGTGTGTGCCATTTGCGATTTTATGGAAGGCTGGTTTTTTTGACTTGCTCCAGCATTGCCGACGGAACACTTGCTCCCTCAGCACTTCGTTCTCGGAAAGATCATGTCGAACGTCTCCAAACCCACTGTCGCCAACTACCGCGAGTTCAAGGAATACCCGAAGATCGTGGCGGCGGTTGCCCGCATCCTCGCACGCCAGCGCTTCGTCGCACCGGTTGAGCTTTTCGTGGAAATGAGCCTGCTTCCTGCCGCTGATCTCGAACGCTGGAGACGCGGGCAAATTCCCGTTCTGGAACGCGTGATCCGCTGCAACCTCACCAAGGCCGGCCGCATCCTGCGATTACTCCGCTTCCATGCCCATGATCTAAACCTCAAGCCATCGATCACCATCTATCAGCACCGCAGCCACCGCCTCCGCTTCTCCCGCAGCGGCGCACCGAAGATCGAGGAAGCCTATTCCACGCATCTCGTCGTGGTCGGAAAACGCAATCCGTTCGCCGTTCCTGAAAATCCGGATGCCGGTGGCACGATTCCGGAGTGACCTCAACACGGATGAATGGGTGGCGGGATGAGCGGCACTACGGCAGCGTCATTTTTTCTCTTCCTTGAAGCTCTCTAGTATGTCGTAAGCTTCAAATTGACGGGCTGCGTGCATGGCCGTGGTTGCTGCGTCTCGCAGCAACGATTCCAACCCATAACATTGCGGCGAGACGCCACAACCACGCTAAGCACTTCATCCGCCAGAGTCAATTTTACGGCACACTAGCGCTGCTTTAAAATCGCTTTGCTCCATCACTTCGAACGCTTGGCTGAAAAGGTCACTCGAAGTCAGGTAGTCATCTAACCTAATTTCCTCCTTCTTCAGAACCACGGCGGCAATGATTGCAATAAAGGAACGGGCTTGGCCGACTTCGGGGTTGGCTAACTCCTTGGTCCAATGTCTTGTTCACGGATTTCTCCAGCTCCGGGTTGATCTCGATCAGGAAGTGGCCATCGGGCAATCCGGAGGATAAAACTCTACTTGTCCCTAAGTTTGCGAGGTGATTTTTAGGGCGCTCCACTCACTCATCCTGATTTGGAAGATTGGCTGCAAAAATAGTCAGCATGACTTCTGAGTCGTCAAGCACGCGATACTCAGGGCGTTTGCCGGATAGCTTCTCCGACTCGGACAGAATAATGTCCACCCCATCTCCACGGCGCTCCATCATTGATGTACGGCCTAGGTCATCAAAGGTTTCGGGGATCGAACATTCTGCCAGAAGATTGGTGATTCGTTCGTTTCTTGTAGCGGTGCGAAGGGAGAGTGATTCGACACTCATTGAATTCACCAAGGCTCCAGGTGAATAGATTTCAAGCCGATCATCGAAGATGAAAAAACGAATCTTTGAGTGTTCAATCGAATAATCACGGTGAGCAACCGCATTGACTATTGCTTCGAAAACAGCGCGCTCACTGAATTGAGGGTGATCGCTGCGTCCGATTTCTTTCACTGCCGCCATGCGTTGATTAAGACGCAGAAACACTATAGCATCGACTATCTGACGGTCCAAGGGTCCAGATATATCTTTGGCATCCACTTGAAAATTTGAGTCCTGAAAAATGCCGCGATAGCGGACCGCCTGAATGAATGCATTTGGGAAAAACCGTCGGGGGGTGTCGCAGCACATGAGGATTCCGAGCACTGACGCTTGGATGTCACCATCTATACTCACAACCAATAGATCCCGCTTTAATAAGGCGGATTCGACATTCTCTTCTCGGTTAGAAACAAAGCGCTGCCAAAAGGGTGCACTCAAATCAACTGCCGAACTCCTTGGGACCGGCAACTCTTCAAAGCGCTTGATTTTTGCTAGACTACGCTCCTGATAGAGTCGCAGGACGAAATCCGTGGCCATCGGCTGAGCTCTGCTTCCCACTCGGTAAAAGAACCCGTCCGGAGCCTGATGGACATATAGGCTTTTCTCGATTCTTACTAGTAGAACTGGCACTAGATCACCTGCTTCATTTGGCAACTCTCTGCGGAACATATCCACCGGTAGTGGAGGCTTCAATGTGTCCATGCAGATTTCCCCGACAAAGCGCTCCAAGCTGTCTAAGCGGTCCAATGGAATTCCTAGGACCAGCCGCTTCTTGTCCTCTACCCCGAGAATCAACCAGCCACCTTTCGCATTCGCCATGGCCGCGATTTCCTTCGCCAAGCGATCTTTGGTTGGATCAGTCACCCGCTCGCCGCTGAAACGCACCTCTTTGAACTCGATCCCAGAATCCTCTCCGAGACGAATCATATCTAATATCTGCTCCGTGCTAAGGTTCATGATTCTAAATCAAACGTTGAAATCTCGATTTCAAAGCGGCGCGGCCGCCTTCCATCACCTCGCAGACCTCCGTCCTCACGGATTCTTCCTGAAGGGCCCCGGATGCTTTCGTCCGGCATTGTCCATTCGCGAAGTTCATCGCATGAACCATCTCGGCATCTCCGTTTACAACGATGTTCGGGTTATGGGTCACCACGATAATCTGGCGGCGCTTTTTATTTTCTCGCAGTTGTTTGACAACGAGGTCGGTAATCAGGTGGTTGTCTAAATCGTTCTCAGGCTGGTCAAGAATTAACGGAGCTTCACCATGGGCTAAGAAAAAGGCCAAGAGAGTGGCCGCTTTTTCTCCTGCTGAACCTGTCGTCAACGGCACGAAATTCTTACCGTCGCCGCCGCGACTGTAAGACACCACCAGAGAATCCTCTGGCCACCATACCAAAAGTCGATCCAGAAACTCAGGGCGATCCTTGCACTTGGTTGTAATATACGAATGAAACCTTGCTGGCAGATTGCTGGCCTTTCCCTTCCCGGCATTTACCACCTCCTGCTTCCAAGTCTGGATGCGTTTAAGAATCACGTCAGCACGTTCACCTTCATTTGAGGGCAAATTAGTATAAAGAGTTTGAACAAAGCCACTTTTTTTGTCGGAATCGCGCAACGCGTCAGCGAATCGCGTGTCCTCACAACCGAGAATTCCACGAAGATCCTTCTCGACCCTGTCGCTGTCATCTTCGTCGCCAAAAGCATTGAGGGAAATTTGCACATAGGGGTTCCCGCCAAGCTCCTTGCTCAAGAAATTTCCACGCATGGTTCGAAGCTCGATTCTCAGGGCTAACATTTCCACATCTCGGCATGCGATAGCCGCCTCTGTGAGATTGGAAATTTCCTTCTCGATTCCAGCAATTTCCTTCAGCGCCTTTTCAATAGTTTGTCGTTTGGCAACTAGAGTAGCGAAAGCGGATGGATCCTCCACGCCTTGAGACTTCAACGCCTCAATCAACGACGCATGCGCCGCCTCTGCTTCGATTTTGCATTTGAACCACTGAGAGGACTGAAGAAGCGACTGCTGGTTTTCCGCTAGATTCTTCATCGCCAAGCGCATTTTTTCCAGAATCCTCGACGCCTTGGCGGCTACCGAATGGAGAACTTCATCCACAACAGTTAAGCCGGAATCGGCAGGATTTTCAGGATCGATCAGATCATCAGGGAGATCGTGAAGAAGAAACCCATCATTGAGCGCACCGATATTTTCCGCAAGCTCATCAAAGGCTTCAAAAAGTGCGTTCATTTCACGCTCCTGCTTGGTGACTTTCTGGTAGTCCTTCCGAACCTTGGCATGTTCGGATTTCTCGAAAGTAGCCAGTTGTTTGACCAAATCTTCCAACTGCCCGGTTAGCCGATCTTTTTCCGCAAGACGGGATCGAAGGGATCGAATCGTCGCCAGGACCGTTAGGAATCGGTTTTCCGTTTCGTTCCAACGCGCCTGCCAATCCG
>JANPAU010000080.1:0-4002 GCA_031430055.1 Akkermansiaceae bacterium
GATGAAAACCATCCCCGACGACCAAAACGGCTTCCTCAAGTATTTGGACTTATTGGACAAAATCCAAGCCCGCAACCCGCAGTCGCCACCAGGCATCGATTTCCCCAAAGAACTCGCCGACTACCTCAACCACCAAGGCACATGGAATGCCGACGCGGCGAAAACTTGGCTCGCCCAACAGAAGTCATTGGTCGACGAAATCCACGCCATCGGCCTGATGCCCGAGCGGTCAGTGAACGGCATTCCCGTCGATCGCTGGGGATGCACTTCGGCCCTTTTTGGCAAGCAGTGTGGGGAAGTCATGATTCTCGAAGCCCGCGTGGCCGCCGAGCAGGGAAATGCGGCGGCAGCCTTGGAATCCGTCCGCGCCGCCAAGGGCTTGGCCGATCATTTCAACGAGATTGAAACGCCAACGTTGCTCGCAGCCACGGTGAAATCTCTCATGCAGCTCAGTTTGGAATCGCAAGTTCTAAGCAACATCATTCCCGCCCTGCCCGCCGGTCAGGTAGATCCTGCCGCTTGGGAAAACGCGCTGAACCCAACGGTTTCGGACCCCGCCGAATTCGCGCGGATCATGAAGGGCGATTGGAACTTCATGAATCGCTACTATCTCCTGCCGATGTTGCTGGATGCCGAAGATCCAAAATACCCGCCCGATGGGGGCGACCTGCTGGATTATTTTTCGCTGACTTTCCTCGAAATCATTCGCAGCCACGAAAGTGCAACTCTCACCGATTTGCCGACACTTCAATTCCCGCCAATGGCAGATGCCAGCCATTTGTCGCGGGCGAGCGGCCACGCTGCCGCAACGATCTCCTTTGGTGCCAGCGCTTGGCGAAAAGGATGGGATCGCGCTCAGTCAGTCTACGCCATGAACCAAGCCGCCTTCGCCATCATGAAAAACCAGCCGATCCCCAAGGACCCGATTTACGGCCAAGACTACCGCTGGGATCCGGCTACCCGCCAGCTATCCAAGCCCGCCGGAAATGACTTCGCCGATCTAGAGATCAAGCCCATCACCGTGCCGAAGCTTTAAAAAAAACGAGCCGCCCTGGAAAGGGCGGCTCGTGGGGAAATTCAGTAACCGGGAAATCTTAAGCTTCCGCAGCCTCGGTGGTCTCGACCGCAGCGGTCTCGGTCGTTTCTGGTGCGGCGGTCTCGACCGCTTCGACTGCCGCCTCATCGGCGACCTTCTTCGCAACCTTCTTCGCAGGAGCCTTTTTAACGGCAGCCTTCTTCGCAGGAGCTTTTTTCGCCACGTCGGCCCTCTTGACGGCTGGCTTCTTTACGAGGCCGCCGAGTTTAGCCGATACTGCTTTGCGCTTCACATAATCTGCGCGGCGACGGCGTTTGATGATTTTTTTCGATTGTTGTCCCATGGTTGGTAGCCATCTGCCTAGGGGCTGAAACCGATGTGAGCAAGGGAAAATCTCGCGCCCGGGGCGAAATGACAGGGTGATTGGCTGGCTTTCAGGGCGACTCGTTTAGACAAAAAGTAATTTCATAGCGGAAATAATCAGTCCTCACCCGTCTTCCATCATATCGCCCACCACCTCTTCCGGATCGATGTCGGCACGTTCGTAAGAGGAAACTGCGGCTCTCACCATGGCGACCGCGCTCTCGCGCTCGTCGTGGATGACTTGCACGCCGAGCTCCCGCAAGCGTGGAACTTCCGCTGGATACTTCGCGCGACCGAAGATGAAGATCCCACTGTTTCGCTGCCGCACCAAGGGCACGGCGATGCAGGTCGCGTCCACCGCCGGGAAGGTGAAGGCGACCAAGCGGGCGCGCTCGATGCCTGCTAGATCGAGAGCCTCCGCATGCCGTGCATCGGCGAAAAGCACGGGCTGTCCCTCGCTTTTCAACTTCCTGACCGTGTCAGAATTCAGCTCCATCACCAAGGTGTCCACGCCGCAACGTTTCAACGCTTCATTGAGAGATTTCCCCACAGGGCCGTAGCCGCAAATGATCGCGTGGTCCGTGATCTCTTTGATCGCCTTAATCGGAGTCATCGCCTCGGGCGAGATCTGACGAGTCTTAAAAACCCCTTTTCGTTCAAGCCATCTCCCAAGCGGAATCGCCCCGCGCATCAGTGACGGCACCAAGGCCATCGTCACCGCCGTACATACCAATAACATCTGCTCCACACTTGGATCAAAGGGCCGATAGCCGCCCGCCTTGCCGATGAGAACGAGCGAAAACTCCCCCGTGCTTGCGAGACTTGCCGTTGCTAACAGAGACGACCGCCCTGGCAACTTGATCCATTTCAAAACCGAATAAAGAATTACGCTTTTCAACACCAGAATCACCAAACACCCCAACACCACCCGATGCCAATCCGCTGCGATCACTGACAGGTCGATCAACAAACCCACCGAAATGAAGAAGATCGCCAGAAACAAATCCTTGAACGGTAGAATATCAGAAAGAATCCGATGACTGTAGATCGACTCACTCACCACCAGACCTGCTGCGAAGGCACCCAGCGCAAGTGATAGATTCAAGGCTCCACCGGCGAAGGCGATCCCTGCGCACAATCCGATCACTGTCAGCGTGAACAACTCGCGGCTCCGTGTCCGCGCCACCGCGTGCAAGAGTGGCGTCAAGCCATAGCGCCCGAGTAACCATGCGCCTGTCAGAAACAACCCACCTTTTAGCAAAGCCAACCCGATTTGACCTGCCGCATAGCCATCTCCTTGGCCATAGAGAGCAGGCATCACCAGGAAGAATACGATCACGAAAATATCTTGAACAAGTGCGATTCCAAGACTCGCCCGCGCTCCCGGATTGTTCTGCTGCCCGAGGTCTTGGAACGACATCATCGACACTGCCGTGGAGCTCAAGGCCACAGCACCACCCAACACGATGCTATCCGCCAGCGGGAACCCAAACGCCGTCGCTAACAAGCCTACAATTCCGCCGGTGATTCCTAACTGCAATCCACCACCGATGAGCGCAATGCGCCAAAGGTGCTTGAATTCGCTCAGTGAAAACTCGATTCCCAAAGTGAACATCAGCAAAATCACGCCGATTTCCGCAAAATTCGTGATCACCGGACTCCCCTTGTCGATGCCGGTAATCCACAAAAGTCCGAAATTCCCGATGAGAACCCCACTCAACAAGTATCCCACCAATAAACTCTGTTTGAACTTCACCAGCACCAGCGAAATCATCACCGCCAGCACCAAGACCAACGTCAACAGCGCGAACAAGGGCGACACATTCGCCATCCCACCTGCCAAAATATGTCCAAAACCAAACACCGCTGTCAGCCTTCCGGTTTCTCATCGCAGCGCAAAGAAGAAAAGCTCGCCCGAGCGAGAACATCACGGCATGGTTTCTCTAAAGAATGAAACCGTTCAAAATCACCGCCCACCGCAACTGACCCCGTGCAAAAATCCGCCGTGATTTTTAGGAAATCTTCCCGAATTTTTCCTTGCCAAGTCGATAGAAATCTTTCCAGTCTATTCAGTCATTCGTAATGACATCTATGCAGATTCTTTAAATTATCTACAACTGCTTTTGCGACCAACAAAAGCTACTGGGCCAGCATCAAAACCTGCAAGTTTCTATGGCCCTCGAAAAGACAGAGCTGTCGTGCCAAATCGGCGCGGCTTGGCGTGTCTTTTCGAGAGGCGCTTGCAGGTGCCTGATGCTGGGGCGCGATCAAGTCGCGCTCTTTGTTTTCAGTGGCGTTATTCGAACCTGCCCATTTCATGAAAACAAAGTATCTCTCCATTCTAACCATCGTTGCCAGCGCATTGCTCGGCGTTGCCCAAAGCCCTGAAATCGCATTCCCGAGCGACTCTGCCACTTCCGGCACTTACGTCCCCACCGCCCTCGAAGCTCCCGTCTTCACGCCGCCCGAGCCTCCAGTCGAAAAGCCTATTCCCACCATGCGGATCGACTCCGCCATCACCGTTCCTGCCGCAAATTCCCATACCCTCACCATTCTTCGTGGCGAGGCATCCGATCTCCCCGATATTCCCAAGCCCGTCCTCG
>JANPAU010000081.1:0-6454 GCA_031430055.1 Akkermansiaceae bacterium
AGAGTGCCCGCCTTCGGAGACAGGCTCGATGTTAAACAGCCGCTTCAGTAGCCAGTTGGCAGTGCCGTTGAGGACGATGATCGCCCAGTGGGCGGAGCGGTAGAACGCGTGGAGAGGACCGGAGAGGGCCATCGTGACCGAAACCGAGCGACTGATCGCGATTGATTTGGGCATGAGCTCGCCGATGACCACGTGGAGGAAGGTGAACGAGATGATGGCGAGGGCGAATGAGACCACCCGGACCCACCAAGCTGGCATCCCGGTGAGCAGCAGCAGGGGAGAGACGAGCGCTTCTACGAAAGGCTCGCCGAGAAATCCCAAAGCGAGCGAGGCGATCGTGATCCCGAGCTGGTTTGCGGAAAGATAGCCGTCCAGATGCTTGACCACATGAAGAGCGGTTTTCAGCTTGGCCGGGTTTGCACTTCCCTCGGATTCAAGTTGGCTCGGGCGGACTTTGACGATGGCAAATTCCGAGGCGACGAAGAAGGCGTTGAGCAACAGGAAAAAAATGATGCCCGCCACGTAAAGCAGCGACATTCCAAGTGATGGAAACTCGGTCGGAGGGTTAGGTGAGAAGGAAGCCAGAAGATCAAGCCCCATTGAAAAAGTCATCATTTCAGGGCAGGATCAGAGTTTTTCATAAACGCCTTGGTCGCGGCGCTGGAGGATCGTGAATCCAGCTTTTTTCGCATCGGTCACTGACAGCGGTTTGGTGATCGTCGGCGTATTGATTCGCGAGATTACCTTTTTAACCGGGTTTTTGCAAAGTGGGCAAACCACAAGGGCTTCCCGACTGATTGGGCGTCTGAGTTCAAACCCACGGGCGCAGACGCGGCACGAATGCTCAGGGTCATCCGCAGCTTCAGAAACGTATTCGTAGATTGGCATAGGAAAGACGTGGCACGGGTAGTATCCGTCCCACGTCAGAAATTAGCGTAATCCGTGCCAGCTTACCAGCTCGACTTGGTCACCCCAGGAAGCATCCCGGCAGAAGCAAGTTCGCGGAAGGTAATCCGGGAGAGACGGAAGCGACGCAAGAACGCACGGCGGCGGCCGGTGATCTCGCAGCGATTGACCAAACGGGTCGGACTCGCGTCACGCGGGAGCATGGAAAGACCGACGTAATCCTTCTCAGCCTTCAGCTTGAGACGGAGTGCAGCGTATTTCTCGACAGTTTCTTTTTTGCGCGCGTTGCGAGCGATCCAACTTTTCTTAGCCATAATTCGGGGGGCAGGTGTTACGGGATGGGCAGGAGCTTGCAAGCCCAAAGTCGCATTTTCTTCGATTTCGGTGAAATCGGGGGAATTGTGAATACCTGGTGACAAACTGACTACAAGAGATCTTGTTTCTAAACCAGCCATTTTCGAGAGGATTTAAGGCGGCATCAGTCTTGATCCGGTGAGGCATTCCTGATTATTTCCGCGCCATGCGCATACTCATTACCGGCGGAGCGGGATTTCTGGGCTCCCATCTTTCCGAACGTTTACTTCGAGAGGGGAATGAAGTCATCTGTCTGGATAACTTTATCACCGGCCGGAAGCGCAACATCGCCCACATGATGGGAAATCCGTATTTCGAACTCGTCCGCCACGACGTAACGGAGCCTTTTAAATACGAGGTGGATCAAATTTACAACCTCGCCTGCCCCGCTTCGCCGCCTCATTATCAGCACAATCCGATCAAAACGACCAAGACCTCGGTGATGGGAGCGATCCATTGCCTAGGGCTCGCGAAACGCACCGGGGCGCGGGTTTTTCAGGCATCGACCTCGGAGGTTTACGGCGATCCTGACATCCATCCTCAGCCAGAATCCTATCATGGAAACGTCAATCCCATCGGTATCCGAGCCTGCTATGACGAGGGGAAACGCTGCGCCGAGACTTTGTTTTTCGACTACCATCGCCAAAATCAGGTCGATATCCGGGTGGTTCGCATTTTCAACACCTATGGCCCTCGGATGCTGCCCAATGATGGCCGGGTGGTTTCAAACTTCATCGTGCAAGCGATTCAAGGCAAGGAGCTTACTATCTATGGCGATGGCAGTCAGACGCGCTCGTTTTGTTATGTAGATGATCTCATCGAGGGCTTCATCCGGCTGATGAACCACCCGACACTCACGGGTCCGGTCAATATTGGAAATCCGGGTGAGTTCACGATGCTGCAGCTTGCGGAACTCGTTTTGAAAAAAGTTGGTGGGCCATCGAAGATCACCTTCTTTCCCCTGCCGGGCGATGATCCGAAGCAGCGCCAACCTGACATTACTTTGGCGCGCAAGGAACTCAACTGGGAGCCGACCATTTCCTTGGATCAGGGGCTGGATGCCACGATCAGCTACTTTCGGAGTCTCCTCGCTGAGGGATAAATCGAGAGGAATTAGATGCTCGGCGACGATGCGTGGGCGTTTCCTGATAATTCCCTGAAGCTCCCTTCGTATCTGTGCGCCTGATGCAGCGATTTTTGATTTTATTTTACCTCACTTGGGCAATTTTGCCCTGTCAGGCTAGCTGGCAATCGTTGTTTAACGGCCAAAATCTCGATGGCTGGTCGGGCGATCCCCGCTTGTGGCACGTGGAAAATGGAGTGCTCATTGGCGAGACCAACGAGGCGGATCAGAAAATTGACCAAAATTCGTTTCTTATTTGGCAGGGCGGTGAGCCGGGGGATTTTGAACTCGAGTTCCAAGCTCGCGTCACTTCTAGCAATAATTCCGGGGTGCAATATCGCAGTCGTGTTGTTGATTCGGCGACTTGGGTAGTCGGAGGTTATCAGATGGATTTGCATCCCAAGGCGGGCTATCTCGGGATGCTTTATGAGGAGCAAGGTCGTGGAATCACTTGCGAGCGAGGACAACGCGTCAAACTCGCGGACACCCCGACGGTCACCGGCACTCTCGAAGTCCCCGATGTGGATCTCACTGTTTGGAATTCCTACCGGATCGTCGCCCAAGGCTACGTCTTGAGACATTTCATCAATGGTAAGTTGGCCGCAGAAATTCAAGATATTCAGCAGGAAAAGCGTTCCGCAAAAGGCGTGATCGCGCTCCAAGTCCATGCCGGACCCGCGATGAAAGCGGAATTTAAAGACTTAAGAATCCGCTCCGGCGACAAGAAAGATGCCGAGGGGCAAGCGGCTGCCGTTTGGATCTGGAAAAACGAGAAAGCGGAGGAAAATGAGAATGTTTATTTCCGCCGGGAGTTCCAGCTTCCTCCAAGTATTTCCAACGCCTCGCTCACGTTGGTTTGTGACGATTCCCATGAGTTATTCATCAACGGAGACAAAGTGGGTGCTGCGGACGGATGGGATAGTCCTCACCACTACGATGTGCTCGCCCACCTCAAGCCCGGAAGTCGTAATATCATCGCCGTGCGCGGCGTGAATGTCCGGGGTAACGCCGGTCTAGTGCTTCGTTTCCGAGTAACCCTTGAGGATGGAAAAAAGCTTCACATCATCACCGATAGCAATTGGAAATGTCATTCGGAAGGCCCGGAAGGCTGGCAGAATCTTAATTTCCCCGCTGCCGCCTTGTGGCCAAAGGCAGCGGTGGTCGCAAAAATGGGGGACGCGCCATGGGGGACGATCATTCCGCCGGAAATCGAATAGTCCGGTGGAGAATCTCTTCTCTCGATACGCGGCGACACAGACTAGATCGCTGTAAGCGATTCATCTCAATTTTGAAGGTAGGGAGACATCACTGCCTTCCTCGATGTTAGGATTTCAGGCCCGTCCTTAGTATTTTCGCTGCAAGAGGTGATTGGCAATCTCGCGCAGTCGTTCGCCCTTCTTCCCCAGTGGCTTGAGCGCATCCATCGCAGCTTTGGTCAATTTCTTCGCCTCCGTGCGGGAAGCTTCCAGCCCGAGGATCGCGGGATAAGTGGATTTTTCAGCAGCTTCGTCTTTGCCCGCAGTCTTGCCGAGAACCTCGCTGCTTTGAGTGACATCGAGAATGTCGTCGATGACTTGAAACGCAAGCCCGAGAGAACGACCGAATTCTGATAGTGATGCCAGCTTGGCCGGAGTCGCATTGGCCGTCATTGCTCCAAGCCGCAGCGAAGTGGTGAGCAGCGCGGCAGTTTTGGCTTCATGGATGCGGACAAGGTCGTGCTTCTTCAGCGTTTTCCCTTCGCCTTCAAGATCCATCACTTGTCCACCGATGAGCTTTCTGCTCCCTCCGGTTTCCGCGAGCTCGGAAAGAAAGTCACGGGTGCCGTAGCGCTGGGTGATACCTGTCTTGGCAAGCACGATGAATGACTCGGTGAGTAATGCATCGCCACAAAGCACCGCCATCCCTTCGCCGAAGACCTTGTGACACGTCGGACGTCCGCGGCGCAAGTCGTCGTTGTCCATCGCCGGTAAATCATCGTGAACCAGCGAATAAGTGTGCATCAACTCCACCGCGCAGGCCGGAGCAAGGGCATCGGAAATCTCTCCACCACACGCCTCCGCAGCCGCTAGGCAAAGCACCGGTCGCAGGCGTTTGCCACCGGCGAAGACGCTGTAGCGCATCGCCGCATGGATCGTCGCCGGGCGTTCCTTGGCCTTGGGCAGGTAGAAGTCGAGGGCGGCATCCACCTCAGTGGCGCGAATTGAGAGATAGTCCTTCAGTTCCATAGGGCGGTCCGAATCTGCAAGATGCTTGCGGCGGATGCCAGCTTTCACTGAGTCAACATGAGACATGCCATTTCTCATTCGGTCTGGAGCGGAATTTCCAGATCTGTTAAAACAACAGGTCTTTCACCTGATAAGAAGCGCCTTGCTGAGTTCGGAGCACAATACTGAGTTCTGACTCTTCAATCCCACTAAACGCAATTGACTTGCGGGTAGTTAAATATCGCGCAAGTTCTCTTCATGTTTGGCCGATTTCTGATTACCCATTTGCTCGCATTGCTTCCTCTCAGTGGCGCTAAGTTAGAAGTCGCGGTGCTGCATCCCCTTCTTGGAGACCTCGTCCATCAGGTGGGGGGAAATCAGGTTGAAGTCATCGATTTGATCGGCCCAAACGGCGATCCACACCACTTTGAACCAAAGCCAGAAGATCTCAAGCGAGCCGAGGATGCGAAGCTCTATCTGGTCGCGGGGATGGAACTTGAAGGTTACTTGCCCAAGCTCAAAGCGATTATCGGAAGTCAGGCGACTTTAATCGAAGTCGGGGCATCCTTGCCCGCGCTGGAAGGAGCTTGCGATCATGAAGGGCACGATCACGCGCACGAACATGAAATCGATCCGCACTGGTGGCACTCGATCGATTTGTTCCGGCGGGCAACCGGCGTTGTGGCGGAAGCGCTCAGCGCGGCATCACCCGAGAATGCCGAAACCTTTCGAAAAAACGCGGATGCTTATCGAATACAGTTAGATCAACTGGAACGATGGACCAAGAAGGAGATTTCGAAGATCCCTCGTGACAAGCGACATCTTGCCACAGCGCATGCGGCGTTTAACTATTTTTGCAAGGAATTCGGGTTCGCTCCTCATCCGGTGCAAGGCATGAATCGCGAGCAAATGCCTGCCCCTAAGGAACTCGCCGCGCTCGTGGATAATCTAATCAAAAACAAAGTGGTCGCGATTTTCCCGGAAAAGGAATCCAATCCGAAAGTCCTGCAAACACTCACCAACGATACCGGCATTCGACTTGGTGAACCCTTGATCGCGGATGGAACCGGTGGACTCGGGTATGTCGAGATGGTTCGCCACAACGTTACCGCCATCGTCAAGGGACTCGCTCCTTGATCCGCATCACCAGCTTCCGTTGCTTTTGTGTGTAGTGTATCCAGAACCGCTACGTCATCTAAATCTCCGCGAATATTTGGAGGAAACACGGCTGACTCTTCAAAGAATCTCCGCGATCTGCACCGCATTCAGTGCGGCACCCTTGCGCACTTGATCGCCCACGACCCAGAGATCGAGGGCGTTGTCAAACACCAGGTTCTTGCGGATGCGACCGACGAGGCAGTCATCCTTGCCGGTGGTGTCGAGCGGCACCGGGAAAATTCGGTTAGCGATGTCATCGACGACCTGCACGCCCGGCTTGTTCGCATACGCGGCGCGAGCGGCGTCTGCATTCACCGGACGCTCGAACTGAGCGGTGATGGAGACGGAGTGCGACCGATAGACCGGCACTCGCACGCAGGTGCAGGAGACTCGCAGATCTGGCAGGTTCATGATTTTCCGGCCTTCGTGGAGCATTTTAAGTTCTTCCTTGGTGTAGCCGTTGTCCGTGAAAGCATCCACCTGCGGGATCACGTTGAAGGCGATCTGCCGGGGGTAAACCTTCGAGGTAACAGGCTCACCGGCGTGGATGGATTTCATCTGCTCTTCCAACTCGACGATGCCCTGCGCTCCGGAACCGGATACCGCTTGATAGGTTGAGGCGATGATCGAACGCAGGCCGAATGCGTGGTGCAAAGGGGCGAGCGCCATCAGGGAGATGATCGTCGTGCAATTCGGATTCGTGACGATG
>JANPAU010000082.1:0-24154 GCA_031430055.1 Akkermansiaceae bacterium
CGACCGCACGATCCAGCAGATCGACCCGGGCAAGTGCGCTGTCGCCATGGTCCTCGTCAACCCGCAGAATGGACTCAAGCTCCTTCAACTCTCCGCCGCAGCGGCTGGAGAGACCTACTCTCTGGATGTCGTTCCGCTGGAATTCCGCGCACCTTGGTGCCCGGTCATCGCCGTTTATCCGAGCACTGGCCCATCGAGCAAGACGCGCCCGCTGCGGGCGGCTGTTATCCAGCCTTCGGATGCTGTTCAGATCAAGCAAGAGAAAGTTCCTGCCGCAAAATGAGCTTCAATCAGCGCTAGGATCACTTGTTTGAGTTCTCGCCTCACTCCGGCGTTTCTTCCGTGGCAGGTTCAGCGGGTGCTGTGGGTTCGGTCACTTCCTCAACCGGGCTTGGGGTGCGGCCGTTGTTTTCCAAGAGGATGAAAACTTCGTTTTGCACGGCTTCCACTTGGCTGAGGGGGATGTCCGGATCCTTGACGATGAAGACCTCGCCGGTTTTCCGGTGTTCGTAAACGCGGAGGATGCCGGTGGGGGTGCGTTGGCTGTCGGTCTCGCGCAGGA
Organism: Akkermansiaceae bacterium; assembly: GCA_031430055.1. Lineage (GTDB taxonomy): Bacteria > Verrucomicrobiota > Verrucomicrobiia > Verrucomicrobiales > Akkermansiaceae > Luteolibacter. The sequence continues at coordinate 563 of JANPAU010000082.1, forward strand.
GCTTTTGGCGCTCTAACATGACGGCAAGGATGAAGCGGGCGTTCTCAGTATGATCCTCGTCTTCTTCCACAAGGCGCTGGAGAATCTCCTCGGAGCTGAGTCGTTCGGCGGCGATTGCGGCATCGTTGTTAGCGATGGCGGTGTAGGTCGTCCGCCAGGAGGAAAACGGCGCATCGCCTGATTCCTGATAGAATTTCCAGCCGTCCACGCAGTAGTCGCGGCGGAGGTAGCCGCTGGATTCCGGATCGGGGAAAAGCGCGGTGACGATGATTTCGGCATCGACGAATGCGCGTTGAGTGGCGGCGCACTCGCGGCCACGGGAGCGGACATGCCAGGGTTCAGCAATAGCCATAGGATCGAATTGGATTAGTTGCCGCCCGGAAGCAGGCGGCGGAGTACGAGGTAGATCGGTTGGCCGGCGATGCGGCGATGGAAAAGATAGAGTGCGAGTAAGGTGAAGACGATATTGGGGAACCAAGCGGCCAGCGCCGGCGAGAGGGTGCCCGATGCGCCGAGTGCCACGGAAATGCTCGTGAAAAGTAACATCAGCCCGGCGAGAAACACCGCGAAGAAGATTCCTCCACTCGCGCCACGGCGGGAAAAATGAATCCCTAACGGTGTGGCCAGCAGGACGATGATCAAACAGCTGAATGGCAGTGCCCAGCGATAGTGCCACTGCGTCTGATAGGGTGCGGGATCGGCGAATTGGCCGGACCGTTCATTTGCCTGAAGCCAGCTGTTGAGGTCTGGGATGCCCAAGTATTCGGCGCTGAGGCCAGGCTTGATGAGCTGCCATGGGGTTTCTGACCAAGAGTTGACGACCAATGGCTCGGTGTGGTTTTCAAAAATCGCAGGTTGGTTCGGTTGGAAATTTCCTACGACTGGCTCAGTGAATGTCCACTTGCGGGTGCCCCGGTCCCAGAGCGCGCTTTTTGCGCGAAGCCGGCTCTCCATCGTTTTGTCCTCGCGGGTGGTGGTGACTTCCACATCGAGCAGCGGCTTGCCCATTTGATAGTCTTTGGGGAAAGCACCGACTAACCACAAGCGGCGGTTCTCGGGATTTCGGTAAAGCACATTGGAGGCCTCGGCGGCAGGCTTGCCACTCGCTTCGGCGAGCATGAGGTCCACGCTGCCCTCCGCCACCGGAGCCCAGTGGTAGTTGAAGCCAAGATAGAGCAGGCTGAAAAGCACTCCGGCCACGATCAAGGGCAGGGCAATTCTTACCAAGCTCCGGCCAGCTTGGATCATCGCGATGATTTCGCGGTTCGCGGAGAGTTTTCCCAGGGAATACAACAAGGCGAGTAGCAAACTGTAAGGAATCATCACCGCGATCACTCCGGGCGAGCGAGTCAGATAGAAGCTGACCATGGTTCGAAAAATCCCGTCCGCTCCGCGGAAATCTGAGATTTTATCGCCGAGGTCCACCAGCAGCCAAATCATCAGCAGCGCCGTGAGACTGATGAAGAAAATCCCGATGAATTGGCGGACGATGTAGCGGTCCAAGGTCCCGCTGACGGCGTAGAGCAGGGCGGCGAGACCGGGGAGCAGGCAAAGTCCGGCCATGATGGGAATGCGGGCTTGGTGGGCTGGCACATCGGAGTCCGGGAAGCCAATCACCTGTTGATTGACCGCCTCGATCTGTGCCGGTAGCAACCAGGCACAAAGCGCGACTCCCACGGCGGCCAGCACGAGGGAGAGGAGCAATCGCTTGAGAAGGGTGAGGGAAAGGGGCATGGGCCGGACGGAAGAAAAAACACTGGCGGCGGCAGGGCGGCGGTGTCGAGTGCGATGTGAGATGTGGTAAACTTGCGGCTTGGCAGAACGCCCAATGCCGGATGCGATGGCCGCGAGATGATTTCCATGACCGAAGGCCAGCCGATTCCCGGATTCAGCGATGCGGTGTGGGAGGCGTTTTCACGGAAGGGATTGCTTGCAAAATCCAAGGATTTTTCTTATCGCCCGCAGCAACAAGAGCTGGCGGTGGCGGTGGCGGAGGCGCTCATCGGGGCAAATCCGCTGGTGGCGGAGGCGGGGACCGGAGTGGGCAAGTCGCTGGCATACCTCTTGCCGGCCGCGCGCTTTGCGCTGGAGACCGGGCGGAAGGGGATTATTTCCACGCACACCATCAATTTGCAGGAGCAGTTGGTGAGGAAAGATATTCCGATTGTGAGAAAAATCCTCGGCGAGGAGTTGCCGGCGGTGCTCTTGAAAGGGCGGCAAAATTACCTCTGTCCACTGCGGCTGCGACGGGCCTTCGAGCAATCGGCAGATCTCTTCACGAACACCGAGAACGATGAGCTGGAAGCCATCGCCAAATGGGCGGAAAAAACCCGCGATGGCACGCTGAGCGACCTCGATTTCCAACCGCAGATGAAGGTCTGGCTGCAAGTCTGCAGCGAGGCGCATCTCTGCACCGCGCGCCACTGCGGGCCGCGGGGAAATTGCTTTTTCCAAGAAGCCCGCAAAGCGGCGGCGGATGCGAAATTGATCGTCGTCAATCACACTTTGTTCTTTGCGTTGTTGAACACGGACGACGAACCCAGCGACGATGAGGATGAAAAAAAAGTCGGTGGATTTTTGTTTCCTAACGATTTTGCGATTCTTGACGAAGCGCACACCATCGAGCAAGTCGCGGCGATCCAGCTCGGGCTGCGGGTTTCCCAATCCGGGCTGCGCTTCGACTTGCAGCGGCTCTATCATCCGAAGACGCGTAAGGGGCTATTGAAAGGATTTCGGAAAGCCTCGGCGATGATTGCGGTGGAGTCAGCCTTGGTTGCTGCGGAGCGGTTTTTCCATCAAGTGGGAGACGTCGCGAAGTTTGGTAACTTCTCGAAGGAGTGCCGGATTCGTGAAACGGAGGTGGTGCCTAACACACTGGCAGAACCGTTACGGAACTTATGGCTGGAGATCGATCATCTGGCGGCAGACGTCGAGTCTGAAGCAACTCGCGCTGAGTTGCAGGATGCTTCCCGCCGCTTGCGCGAGGCGCATGGTTCGATCGGTGTTTTCCTCGATCAGACGACGGATGAGAGCGTCTACTGGGTTGAGAAAAGCGGGCGGGATGAGCAGCAATTCAGTCTTCACTCCGCGCCGGTCAATGTCGCGGACAAGCTGCGGCCCTTGCTCTTTGCGGGCAAAAAAAGTCTGGTGATGACCAGCGCCACGCTTGGGGTGGGGGATCCGAAACTTGGCTACTTCCGAGGCCGGGTGGGCGCGGAAAAAGCCCGCGCATTGTGCATCGGCAGCCCCTTCGACTACCCGCGGCAGATGAAAATCCGGATTTACAAATCCGTGCCGGATCCGGGGACGCCGCGCTATGATGAGCTGCTGGCGGAAGGCATCCGGCAATCCGTGTTAGAAAGTGATGGGCGTGCCTTTGTGCTCTTTACCAGCTACCGCACCATGCGGGATGCGGCGCAACGGCTCGAACACTTTTTCCGCACTCAAGGATGGCGGGTTTTCCAGCAAGGAGATGGCATGCCGCGGCATCGGATGATCGAGGAGTTTCGCAATGATGTACACAGTGTTTTGTTCGGAACGGATAGTTTTTGGACGGGCGTGGATGTGCCGGGTGAGACGCTTTCTAACGTAATCGTGACGCGCCTTCCCTTCGCAGTGCCGGATCACCCGTTGACGGCCTCGCGGCTGGAGGCGATCGAAGCAGCCGGGGGAAATCCTTTTATGGAATACTCGGTGCCAGAAGCGATTTTGAAGATGCGCCAAGGCGTCGGGCGCTTGATCCGCACGGAGCGCGACAAGGGTTTGGTTTGCATTCTCGACAACCGGATCCTGACAAAACGCTACGGCCAAGCATTTCTGAAAGCTCTGCCGGATGCACCGGTGGAAATTATCGGTTAGCCGGGAAATGCCACCAAGCGGGAGATCGCGATTTTCAACAAGGCGCTATCCCATTGACCGGGTGCTGTCGCGGTGTTTCCGAGATAACCGTAGTTGAGCAAGCTGCCACATTGGGCGCAAAGCAGGCGGGAAACCGGAGCCAGCGGCCCCATGCCCATGGTGGCGACCGGGATGCCATGGTCGGCCAGTTGGAACTCGGCAAGTCGCGCGAGATCGGCCGGCGAATTGAGTCTTGCTGCCGCTTTGAAAATCGCGGCTCCGGCTGCGAGGGCACGTTTCGCGGCGCGCTCAAGTTCTGCCGTCGGCGGCAAGCGGTCAAAGTCGTGGTAGGAGGCGATCCAGGGAATCCCACGTGCCATGATGTCTTCGAGAAATGAGGCCATTTCCCCAATGCTCGCCACTTCGATATCTACCCACGTCGCGTGGTCGATCGCGCCCTGTAACAGATTCATCCTTGCGGCGGGGTCCAAGGCATGAGCACCGCCTTCCTCCGCCCGTCGTGCGGTGAAAAGCAGAGGCGTCGTCGTTAGATGACTCCAACTTGCGGGCTCGGCTCCATTTGCTTCTGAAGCCAGTAAATCCAGTCGGATTTCTGCGAGATCGCAGGACTCACTGACCTCGGCATCGGTGGTTTTTTGTAAATCCAGCAAGCTCCCAAAGCTCCCGACGACCTGAGTTCGTCGATCTCGCAGCAAAATTTTAGCAGACGCCATAGCGAAGTGATGCTTGGCAAATGTCCGCTCGTCAATCGCTTGTGACAGTTGCTAGATCCATCTGTATTTACTTCGAGGCACTTTTTCTTAAAAAATTGAGATTTTCTCTGGTCAACCCGAAACCCAACTCACTACGTTCTTTCAAAACCCACACCGAATGAAATCCCCGCTCCGAAAAACATTCTCATTCTCCGCATTCGCCGTTATCGCTGCTCTCACTTTAGGTAGTGCTTTCGGTCAAGCCGTCAAAGTCACAGGGGAAGCCCCGTCGTTCGACGACATTCCTTCGCCTCAGTTTGCAGGGGTGAAAAACAAGGCCTTCAAGCCGCTGAATTGGCTGGAAATCGAAGCGAAGCTTGCCTTGGACATGGCTCCCATGCCGCCGTCAAAAACTCTCGATAAACTCACCGTGAAGTGGTATGTCGCCGTGGCAAATCCTGACAAGAAAGGATCTTACATGCTGCTCACCAAAGAAATTGCCCACGTGAATGTGCCAGTGGGTAGCCGGGATGAAATTTTTGCTTCTGTTTATCTTTCCCCTGCATCGCTGAGACGGATCACAGGCTCGGACAACGGCGGCAAAGGTGCTGTTGAATTCGTAGGCTACGAGGTCCTCGTGAACGGCGAAAAAAAGGCTGAAGGCACCAACAAGGGCAAAGTCGGCTGGTGGAATGCCGCCTCGGACAAAATTTCCCGCAGTGAGGCGATTCCTCTCCTCAATAAGGCAGAAACTCCCTTCGCCGATATGTGGTGGGACCGTTACCCGGAAATTTCCACCGAACGCCGCTGAGCCAGCTTTTTTCTGCTGACTTACGTATCTCGTTTTCTCACACCTCTTTACTGAATCATGGCTGACAATCAGACCACCGTCGCACTCAATATCGGATCCCAACGCATCGGCATGGCCGTTTTCGAAGTTTCGAAAAACGGCAGTTTGGTCCTCACTGCTTATGACTCGGAATCCATCGTCGCAGACCCTGCGCTTGAAGCTTCCAAAATGTCTCAAACCCGAGTCGCCATCGCGGATCTCGCCCAGAGGCTGAAAGTCGGAAAAACCAAGGCTCGTTATGCCATTTCCGGCCAAGCGGTGTTTACCCGATTCGTCAAGCTACCGCCTCTCCAAGACGATAATATCGAGCAACTTGTCACCTTCGAAGCGCAGCAGCATGTGCCATTCCCGTTGGCGGAAGTCGTTTGGGACTACGAACTCATCGAAGGATCGACCGAAAAGGAAGTGGTCATCGTCGCCATCAAGGCGGATGCCCTCGATGAAATCAACGCGGCGGTGAATGACAGTGGTCTCGGGACCTCGGAAGTCGATGTCGCGCCGATGGCAATCTACAATGCCTTCCGCGCCACTTACGGCAACCCTGAAGAACCGATTCTCCTGATCGACATCGGCGCGAAAACCAGCAATTTACTCTACATCGAAGGACGCCGGTTTTTCACCCGCAGTATCGCCATCGGCGGTGGTGCCGTGACGGCTGCGATTGCGAAGGAATACGGAATTTCCTTCATGGATGCTGAGCATCAGAAACTTGCGAACGGCCTCGTCGCTCTGGGTGGCGGTCACACCGAGCAATTGGATGAATCCGTCGCTGCCCTCGCGATGGTCATTCGCAATGCTCTCACTCGTCTTCCTGCGGAAATTGCCCGCACGACCAATTACTATCGGAGCCAGCATGGTGGCAGCGCGCCTCGCAGAATTCTCCTCGCGGGTGGCGGAGCCAATCTTCCCTACACGCTTGAGTTCTTCCAAGAGAAGCTGAATTTACCGGTCGAATACTTCAATCCGGTCCGCAATGTGACGATCGGCAAGGGAGTGGATGCCTCTACGATCCAACGTGAAGGCCACCTGATGGGTGAACTCGTCGGCCTCGGCCTGCGGGGAGTGGGTAAATCCGCCATCAACATCGATCTCGTCCCGCACATCGTGGAGCAATCCCGTGCGTCGGATCGGCGGAAGCCTTTCCTCATTGCCGCTGCGGCCGTCTTAGTCGGTGGAGTTGGCCTCTGGGCAGGATTCCAGAATTTTGCTGCTTCCAAGGCGAGCGAGAAGGCAACCGTCATGGAACAATCCCGCGAGGCGCTGGCGGCTCTCAAGGCGGATATTGACCCGCTTTTGAAGAAGGAGGATGCGCTCCGGCAAATCGCCACCGGTTACACCAATATCGAATCCGCCCATGTTTATTGGATGGATCTGCTTTCCGAACTCCGAGGGGGATTTGCCAGCGATGCCGTCTGGTTGATCGACATTGAACCACTGGCTGGCTACAATCCACTGGCGGAAATGACCAAGGGCACGCCCGGCAAGGCAGATTCCAAAAACCCCACCGGCAAGCCGATCATCAAGGCAGATTTCACCGCCACCGCCTACGGAACTTCGTCGTTGGTTGAGATCAAAACCGATGAGGAAGCCCCTGCTGTCGGCAGAAAAACAGCCGCTCCAGCCTCGAAAGTGCCGACCGCAAATGCCGTCCGAATCAAAGGCTACTGGCGAGATACCGAGAAAAAAGAGGGTGTAGTATCCGAACTCCTGAAAAATCTGCGTGAGCGCTCAACCGTTTTCAATTTCAAGGTGAAAGATGCAAAAGGAGCGGAGGTTGCGCTCTCGGATGATCGCATCTTGTCGGTAACCGTCGCCGGTAACGAGGGCGACCTTGGACTTCCCTTCGAAATCACCCTGCCCTTGGCCAAAGAGGTCGTGATTAAGTAATTATCATCACACGCTACCATTTGAATTATGAGTTGGATCAAGGATAACAAGTTTATAGCTGGGCTGGCAGGAGGAACGTTCCTTGGAGTCGCATTGTTGGCTTTTTTAGGAATCAAAGGATTGGGTCGCTACGAGGCGGCGATGGAGAAATTCGCGGCGGCTTCTGAAGAAGTCGGTGCCATGGAAAAACTTCCCCTTTACCCGAAGACCGCCAACAAGGATGGCAAGACCAAGGCGCTCGCCGAGTATGCTCGCTCCCTAGAAACACTCCAGACAGCTTTTGAACCCTATCGTTCGAAGCAGGTCACCAATGTCAGCCCGCAGGAGTTTACGACTGCCTTGCTTGCTGCAAATGCCGAGGTGAGTAAAGCCTTCGAAGAAGCGGGAACCACGGTCCCCGAGTTATTTTTCCTCGGGTTTGAAGGTTACAAAACCACTCTCGCACCTGCCAATACGACGGGCGTGCTCAAATTTGAACTCTCGGCGATCACCAGGCTGATGCTCGCCTTGGCCAAAGCGAAACCGACGGCGCTTAAGAACCTTCATCGGCCTATTCTTCCCGAAGAGGAGGGACAAACCTACACGCCTCCAGGGGCTGCGGTTGCTCGCTCTTTTCCTTTGGAAATTACCTTCACTGGAAGCGAGAATGCAGCCCGCCAGTTCGTGACTTCCCTTGCGTCGTCCGAGAATCAATTAGTAGTCATCCGCTCCTTGCGTGTGACCAACGAGAAAAAAGATCCTCCGAAGGCGGGCGATGCAATTTTTGACAAACCTGCCGACGAAAAATCAGCCGCAGGTGATGGCGGTGCCCTCGACGGAGGATTTGTCCTGCCGGGCGATGAGGCACCTGTAGCAGATGCGCCCGCAGCAGAGTCCAAACCCGCTCCGAAAGCTGCAGATACCAGTCGCATCCTTGCGCAAGTTCTTGGAAGCGAAAAAATTCAGGTTTTTCTCCGACTTGATATCCTCGAATTTCTTCCTGCGAAGAAGCTCCCTTAACCCTGACAATCGCCCCACTTTCAACCATGTCCTGGTTTTCAAAGAACTACGAAAAAGCCGCCCTCGGCGGAGCCGTCACCGTCGCCCTAGGTCTATCCTACATGGGCTGGTCAAAATTTGGCAGCGTCGAGCAAGACTTTACGGTCAATCCTGCCGGTCCGCCGAACAATAATACGGCGGTGAAAAATGCGGATCTCATTCCAAAGGCGGTCGCATCGCTCAAGCTGAATCGAGTTCTTGAACAGGGATTGGACGTCGATCGCCCGGTGGATTTGCTCACGGGTATCCCCTTGTTTGTCGCCAGCTCCGCACCCGAAAAACCTTTGGATCTATTGAAAGGTGAACCGGTGCATCCACCGATTCCTAACATCTGGTGGATTAAGAATCACATCGATCCAGGGTTTGCCGATTCGCCCAATCGTGACCCCGATCAAGATGGGTTCTCCAATCTCGAAGAATTCACCGCCAACACCGATCCGAACGACGACAAATCGGTGCCGTCTCTGATCGCCAAGTTGATGTTTTTGAAAGACGAGAGCCTGACATGGGTGATTCGCCCAGGCTTTGGCTCGGATGGAAGTTTCCCTTTCAAATACCAAGATACCAAAGGCGGCATCAATAATACCGGCGCGGCTGACATGATCGCGCCCGGCGGGCTTTTCTTCGTAAAACCTCCGATGAAAGAACGCTTCAAGCTCTTGGGGGCTGAGGTTCGCAAGGAAATCCAAAAAAGTACGGGGGCCGATAGGGACGTGACCATCGTCCGAATCGAGGATCAACGTCCCAATAAAAAGGGCACGATTTATGAGTTTCCCTCCCCGCTTTCTGAGGAACGCCGGAACGAGCATCTCAAGTATGACCGCACGGCGATTTTCTCACTCGAGGCACTTGGCTTGAGCGGTAAGGAGTTCAAGATCGAGGAAAATACCACGTTTTCCTTACCTCCTGAGGGTAATAAAAAAGATTACCTCCTCAAAACGGTCACGCCTGAATCCGTCGTGGTCGAATACACCAACCCTGCGGGTGAGAAAAAGTCCTTCACCATTCCCAAGGGTGGGATGCCACAAATCACCGAGTAAGATCTTCAAAAAAAATCGCTTTCCAAACCTCTCAAACATCGCCAGAAAACTTCAGCACATCATGCAAAAAACGCCAATGTATCGTCCCCATCGCACTGTCCTCACGCTCATGGCAGTGGCCTCCGCCATGCCTGTCACCGTAACTGTCGCCACCGCCGGTGAAGGCGGCTCCAGCATGAGTGGTCTCGCCCAACGCGAAATGCTTCGCCGCCAAGACGCTGTCGCCGAAAGTGACGCGCTCTTCAACGAAGGACGCGAGGCTTACGCAAAGGGGGATTTCCAAAAAGCGGTTGATAAATATCGCCAAGCGCTTGATCGCCTTCCTGATGCACCGATGGTTGCAGATCGCCGCCAAGCTTATATCGCCAACTTGGGCGATGCCAGTGTGGCTCTTGCCATGCAACACCGCAAGGTCGGGAAATATGCAGAGGCTCGCACGCTCCTTGAAGGGGTTACCGCAGTCGACCCAAACAACGTCGAAGCAAACCGTGAACTTGGCTATCTTGACGATCCGATCCGCACTAATCCTGCGCTGACTTACGAACACACCCAGAACGTCGATAAGGTGCGTCGGGGACTTTACACCGCTGAAGGTGCCTTTAATCTTGGTAAATATGACGAGGCCAAGCGCGAGTATAACAATGTGCTCCGCGTCGACAGCTACAACACCGCAGCTCGTCGTGGACTTGAGCGCGTTTCCTCGGTGAAGTCCGATTACTACCGCGCTGCCTACGACTCCACCCGCGCCGAGTTGCTCGGTCAAGTGGATGCTGCTTGGGAACTCGCTGTTCCTGCCGATGCACCGATTCTCGATCCTACCACCGTCGGTGCAGACGGCATGAGCTCGGGAGTCGCTTACATCACCGAGAAGCTGAAGCGCATCATCATTCAGAAAATCGATTTCGAGGACACCACTGTCGAGGAAGCAATTGATTTCCTTCGCCTCCGTGCCGCTGAGCTCGACACCACCGAGCTCGATCCTACTCGCAAAGGGGTGAACTTCGTCATTCGTCGTCATCGTGCAGCTCCGGCAGGTGCTGCGGGGGATGCAGGCTTGCCAGCCGGCGCTGTGGATGCTCTCCCACTGGCCACAAGTGATCCAGGAGCCCTTCGCGTGCGTGAACTTCGTCTTCGTAACGTGCCACTCGCCGTGGTGCTGAAGTATATCGGTGATCAAACGAAGCTCCGCTACAAGGTGGACGACTTTGCCGTAACTCTGGTGCCACAGACTGAGGGTGGAGAAGACATCTTCACCCGCACCTTCCGCGTGCCCCCTGACTTCAAAACTGCGCTCGACACCGGCGGCGAAGGTGGTGGCGGCGGTGCTGCAGCAGATCCATTCGCCGAGGCTGGAGCAAGTGGTTCTAGAGCCACGCTCGAAGCTCGCAAGCCGATTCTTGAACTTCTTAAGGCGAACGGCATTGTTTTCGGAGAAGGCAGTTCCGCGACCTTGAGCAATTCCGGCGTGCTTCTCGTCAGCAACACTCCGTCCGAACTCGACAAGGTGGAGCAGTTGGTTCAGGCAATGGTCAACACCAAGCCGAAGCAGGTGAAAATCACCACCAAGTTTGTCGAAATCGCGCAGGAGAATAATGAAGAACTCGGGTTTGACTGGATCATCGGTCCCTTCGGCTCCGGCAGCGTCATCGGAACAGGTGGCACGCCGGGCAATCAGTCCCCTCGCACAGGCAATGACTTCAGCGGGCCGATCATCCCAGGCGTTCCGATCAACGGGAACAATGATGTCACCAACATTTCTACGAACGGCAACCGCAGTGGAGATACCGCGATCACCCGCAATAACATCGACGCGATTCTTAACAATCCGTCGCGAACCGCCCAGCAAGCCAGCGTGGCTCCTGGGATCGCCGGTTTGACCGGTCTATTCTCAGACGGTGAAGTGAAGATGATCATGCGTGGCCTCTCCCAGAAGAAGGGCACTGACCTGATGACCGCTCCTTCCGTGACAGCCAAGTCAGGACAGAAGGCGACCATTGAAATTATCCGTGAATTTATCTACCCGACTGAATATGAACCCCCGGAACTCCCGAACAGTGTGGGCCAGTCCAGTGGATTTTCCCTAACCGGTGGTGGCTCCACGGGCGGTAGTTTCCCGGTGACTCCTGCCACCCCGACCGCGTTTGAAACCCGCAACACCGGTGTGACTCTGGAAATCGAGCCGACGATTGGTGAAAATGACTTCGTCATCGACCTTCGCTTCGTGCCTGAAATCGTCGAGTTTGAGGGCTTCATCAACTACGGCAGCCCCATCCAATCGTCAGGAAGTGACGCGCTCGGCAATACAGTTATCACGGTCATCACCGAAAACCGGATTGAAATGCCGATCTTCTCGGCTCGCCGCGTCAACACCGCTCTCACCATTTATGACGGCTACACGGTCGCCGTCGGTGGCCTGATGCGCGAAGATGTGCAAATCGTGAACGACAAAGTGCCGATTTTGGGTGATATCCCGATCATCGGTCGTTTGTTCCAAACCAACGGTGAAAACCGGATCAAGAGTAATTTGATCATCTTCATCACCGCTCAAATCATCGACGCCACCGGTCGCCCGCTCCGCGGTGCCGATGCTGGGCAGTCGGTGCCTGTCTCGACAGGTGTGGGTGGCGGTGACCTTGGTGATGGAGTCCTTCCACCGCTCTGATTTTATTTCATGATTACGCATTAATTCACGAGCGAGCGGAGAATAATTTCTCCGCTCGCTGGTGTTTATGGAAAAAGCCTGAAGTCAGTTAAGACAATTAATGTAAGTTCAATTCTCATCACTCGATTTTCTTTTCCCATAGATAGCATCTTTTTAGTTTTTCAATAAACTGTCGTTTCTCAAACCAAACCAAATTAATCCGCAAATGAATTTCTCCCTCTTCCGTCGCATGGCCGCCCACTTTTTGGTTTGGTCCTATGTTTCCGTGTTTATTCTTGGCCTCAGCAGTTGTGGAGGGAGTGGCGGTGGCGATGGTGATAATGATGGTGGGCCAGCGCCAAGAACATTCAATGGTCTGGTGATGACGTTGTATACGAGTGGAGTCGAGTTGACTTTCATTCGGGCGGAAGGGGATGCCTCGACAGGTGCGGAAACCGGTGCGGTCACCATGAAGATTAATCCAGGTGCAACGTCTACGGTTGATTCTTCCGGTGCCACTTTGCCATTGGAACCATCAACTGCAATTTCGGGGGCGCGTTATACTTATGTTCGGACCGGGCCAGAAGCTGGGAACATTACAATCACCGGTTTTGGTTCGGGTAGTTTTGGTACTGACGGTAATTTCTTTTTTCTCCCAACAACGAATACTTCCAATTACTTTAAAGGGCCAGATACTCCATTCACTCGCAATTATGCCATGCTCTTCGGAACTAATGGGGTCTCGATCTCTGGTGTCGATGTTAATGACTCTGGTGAAGATTTGACCATATTTTGGAATAATGCAATTATCCGCGTGTTTGGTGGTGGATTGGTCACCAACGGCTGGAGTCTTGAGAGTTCTGCTGCTGTAAATCTACCCAAGCTGTATCCAACTGAGTTGAGCCGGCAGGAGCTAGTGATTATCCCCGCCAATTCTGTGGAAAACGGAATCAGCTACAGCTTTCTCACAAGTACTTTTACTCGTTTCTCTGACGCAAAAGGTGACTTCATTGAGGAAGGCGTCGGTAATGGAAGGATTCTAGGCCAAACTGCGTTGACAATTATCAACTACAACTACCAACCGGAATCAGCGTCCACCAATAGGGCCATCGTTCGAATCTTTAACCCCACAGGCCCAGCATTCATTTATAATATGACCTTCTTAGATTTGGAGAAAGGGAACTACGTCCGAGAAGATGGCAGTGTTGGCACTTTCGAATTCCCTTTCTTGGAGTAAGAGTGATTTGGGATGTGGAATCAATTGCATTTGTCATAGCAATGATGACGGTGCAATCGTCTCTCAGAAACATCACTTACGATTATTTCCGTGTCTAGGTTTCGTATTAATTCCCGGAGTGCTTTTATTGTCTTCAAGTGTCAGTTGAATTAGATAGTTGCTTGTGTCCGCGGCCATTTGGAAATGCCTGGGCTGCTCTTATATCTTGCGTTGTAGCTGGATTCCGGTGCTGGAGCGGTATGTTAGTTTGCAGTTTGCTTGTTTCTTGTAGCACCTCTAAATTATTTGATGAGTTAGCTGCGGAACAGGGAAAAATCGCAAGCGAGACGAAGCGAATTGCCGGGGAAAAACGCACTGAGAAATCTCTTTCTTGGAAGTCGGGGCAAGAGCGTCTTCTTAAGGAAGATCTCAGTCTCCGCCAAGCGGAAGCCCGTCTTGCTGAAATCACGCGTCAGCGAAAGAATCAATGGAAAGAATGGTTACCTCGACCGACCTTTTACGCGAGTCTTCAAAACAGTTTCAAGGAACTTGGGGACTTGAGTGCGGAATCGCTCTCCAGTGCATTTTACGCGCCTCTGACGATTCCAAATCCTTGGACTCAGACGGCCAAGACCTATCAGTATGCGTTGCAGGAAGTTCAGGCGACCGACAGCTTGGAACTCAGTCGGCGTCGACAGATTATCAATCTATATCGACTCTATTCTGAGTGGGACCGGCAGCTCAACTCCCAAGTTTCAACTCGCATCGACAGCCTTGAGGAGCAGGTGCAAGTTGCGCTTCGCGTTCGTGAAACCGAGGCACAGGCCGACGAGCGTCGGCAGGTGTATCAAGGGCAGCTCTCCCGGTTGCTGAACTTACCGGGCGTCGCGGTGACACCCTTGCCTGAGACCTTGCCGAAAATTGACTATGAGCATCAACTCTCCGCTCTAGTTCCTGGGGAAAACTATGGCAAGCTCGCCACTCGACTTTCCTCTTATGAAATTGAAGCAGCTCTTTTGCGCAAAAAAGGAATGCGTTTTTCGCAGTGGCCTGCACCCAGTATGAATGCAAGTATGCCGCCCGTATATAATTCTCGCGATGAGGGTTCTGAGTTCATCAGTGCGGATGAAGACATCTCGTTATTCGGCTCCTGGTCAAAGTCCTTCGATCTCACGGGGCGAGAAGCGGCTGATGTGAAATCAGCTGAGGATAACGTCGAATATGTGAGGAAGTCACTCCGTATCAACCTCGATTCAGAGGGGCGAAAATGGGATCGTTTGCAAAATCGCTACCGGGTCTTGGTGGAAAAACGCGGGGTTCTTCGTGAGCGACTGGCCAAAGTACTCAAAGGCGATGGTTCCGGCGGGCGGGCGGACGGGGATTTGGTAGACGCCCGGCGGCTGTTGGCCGATCTGCAAAATTTGGAGCGTGCCAAGCAGGATCTGGATATGGAAGTCTGGTTGTGGGATGATAAGGCATGGAATTAAGATGATGAAGCGACTTCTACTCTACGCCTTGGTTTTCTGGCCTGTCATTTCTTCGGCGGCAGAGCCGACGGCAGCGATGGTGAAACCCCTTGAGTCGTATTCGCTGGCCGATCGCTTGTGGCTCGGATCCTTCGGCGGTGATGTCGCGGTGAATCCTTCCATGGATGTGCCTGCCACTCGCTCGGGTGAAATCAAGTGGGAAGTGGAGGAAGGCTCCACAGTCAAAGAGGGCGCAGTGGTCGCCTTCTCGGGTGCGATTCAAATCCGACAGACAGCAGGGCAACTGGTCTTGGATGAAGACGCAGTAGCGATGAAGCTCAAGGCCGCCGAGTGGCAGCACTGGGAAAAATCGGTTGGATTGGAACGTCAGGTGGACGAGTTGGAATTAAAAATTTCTAAGCTTTCGCTCACTCCCAAGGAGAAAGAGCTCCTCGGTGACGAACTTGCCCAACGCCTAGTCAAGGAATCACGAGAACTTAAAAAGGAGTTAAAAACCTTGAATGAAAAACTTGATCCGGAATTCCGTGCGAACGAGCTGAGCCTCGAGCAACGGCAAATCCAACAAGATATCGAGAAGGCTCGGGCCGATCATGAAGATCTCGTCCATAGTATGGAAATTTTCAGCCCAAATGATGGTATCCTCCACATCCTCAAGTCCGGCTACGTCCGTGCGAATGAAATTATTGGAACGGTGGAGCGCCGTGGCCACGCCGCCGTATCCATTCAGTTGCTTGATCCCGAACTTCGTTCGGAAGCGCCAGAGTCTTTAGCAATTTCCGTCTCCAGCCCCAAGGGTGATTTGATTTCCGGAACTTTCTCGCACATTGATCGGATGGCTAACGTGCGTCTTGGGCCGACAATCTATCACTTTAAACTCGATCAAAATCCTGAGATCCCATTCACTCCCGATCTATCCGGAGAGCGAATGATCACGCTCTATAAATTACTCCACAAAGAGGTGCGCATCGTGCCGAAAGCAGACTTTCTCTTTGCCCATCCCCAAGAAATCCAACGTCTTGGCTGGGCCGGATTTCTAAGAACTATCTGGCCTACCGCCCGCATCGTGCATATTGGCCCGCGCTCGATTGCTCTTGCCGCACACGAATGAACATCACTTGTCATGAGCTCGGTTACACCTATCCGGGAGCCAAGTTACCGGTGCTTGAGAACTTCAGTCTCGTGATTGCGCCCGGGATCACGCAGCTCAAGGGCTACTCAGGGTGTGGCAAGAGCACTCTGCTGCGTTTGCTTGGCGGCTTGATCGCGCCTACGAGCGGACGAGTCGAGGCACCTCATTTACCTCCACCAGGTTCTCGGGAATTTCTCCGTAAATCTTTTGCGATGGTTTTTCAAGAACTCAACTTGCTGCCGCTTGCCTCCGTCTGGCGGAACATCGAACTTTCCTGTCGGATTGCTGGAGTTTCTGCGGAGCAAGGACGCGAGTGGTTAGAGCTGCTCGGGATGGAGGATTACGCATCACGCGTGGTGGAAAATCTCTCTGGAGGACAAAAACAACGCGTCGCGATCGCCCGCGCGATGTCCAAGTCCCCTGCGCTTCTGTTACTTGATGAGCCAACTTCGGGCCTCGACGACGATAATACCGGCATCATTCTTTCCGCGATTACCCGCTTTTCTGAACGGCCTGACGCCATCTGCGTCATCGCGACTCACGATCACCGCATCGATCCCATTGCCCATGACTTGGTGGACTTCCATCGCATTTTACCTTTGGCGAAATAGTTTTCGTCGGTGGATCGAGCAACCACTAGGAGTCCTCAGCAAGCTGGCAATCGCCGCGCTGATCGGGATGTTTGGTTCGGTGATGATCGCCGGTGCGTCTTATCTGGGTGACGAGTTAGGTCGTCAGCTGGCCAGTCGCGATGCGCTGGCAGTGACGTTTCTAGAAATCGTCCCGGGCGATCAAGCGAATGCGATGCTCGCGCCGGAAGATCCGGAGGAAAACGCTTGGGAAAGTCTGGCAGGTGAATCGTTGACGTTCTATCAAGTATCGGCAGTGGCAAGAATCGACGGCACCCGCGACGTGTCTGTTTTCGGACTGCGCGCTCCTGAGATACATGGCTACCCGGATGCCTTGATCTTGCTTACCCATCGCCAACCTGCGGGCTCGGTGGTCGTGGGGCAAATTGATAGCTTGCGCTTCGAAGCTCTCGCCATGCCGCCCAAGGGGGAGCTGATTGAAAAAGTTGTAGGCAAAGGGGAAGTTCTCATCGGGAGCGTTGCTCGATTTTCACCACTGTTGCAGAAGGGATTTACCCGGCAAGTTGTGTTACAGGCGAAGTCTCTGGAGGCTATTGAGCAGGCACAGCGGGTTGCAGAGGTGATGCAGTCGGTCGAGCAGCGGCGCGTGACGATTCGCTCCGCACTGCCGCTTTTGCTCCAGCTTCAGGAAATCCGTGGAGTGCAGCGCTATGTGTTACTTGCGGTCATGCTTGGCTCGGCGCTGGTGTTGGGTTTGATTTGTGGGGCACTGGCTTGGATGGAGTTTCGTGAAGAGCGCTATCTGCTGGCCTTGATCCGTTCTTTCGGGGTCGGGAGGCTCACGCTGTTGGTGCACGCGGGAGTGGAAAATTGTTTGGTCACGGTCACTGGCGTTATGCTCGGTTTGGGGATCTTGGCCTTTTCCGTCGGGCACCTCAATTTAAAGGCGATGAAGCTCACGTGGCTCTCGGCGCCTGACCTGATTGCCAATCAGGGGACTTGGATGCTCGTTCTTGGCGCGCTCTTCGGTGGCTTGCTTTCATGCATTCCTGTTGCCATCGGCTTGCGGAAACCGCTCGGGCTGGTCTTGAAATAAACCGTGATCTTGTTTCTTGCATCCGCTCTGCCAGCTCATGAAGCTTGCGCCATGCAAATCATGGCGCTGACCGGTGGAATTGCTTCCGGGAAGTCTACCCTTTGTCGATTGCTCGCCGAGCGCTTGCCTTCCTTGGTGATCTTCGACTGCGATGCGGCGGTGCATCGGACTCTGGATTCGGACCCCGAGGTCGCGGCGATCGTGGCGGCGGCATTTGGTGCGCAAGCGCTCGATGCCCAAGGCCGGATTGACCGGCATTTCCTACGAGGCACGGTGTTCGCAGATGAATCCGCTCGGCTGGCTTTGGAGGCGATTCTGCATCCGCGAGTCCGGCAGGAATGTCTTGATTCTCTGGAACAGGCTGCTAAATCGGGGGCGGAATTATTCGTAGCAGACGTTCCGCTCTTCTTTGAGAAGGGATTCGATTTCGGCCAAGCCCAAGTGCTCGTCATCGCTTCTTCCCGCGCCACTCAAGTCCTGCGGCTCAAGGCACGCAGCGGATTCGATGATTCATTGATCGAGTCCATCCTTGCCGCCCAGCTTCCAATTCAGGAAAAAATGTCCCGCGCGGATGTGGTTTTCTGGAACGGCGGCCCACAGGCTGTCCTACGAGCTCAAGTCCGCCGTTTCGCCCAAGCATTTCTTATGACTTCTCCCACTCAATCCACTCCCCCAGAATCCCAAGGTGCCGCTATTGCTCCACCTCTCGTCAGTTTGCCGGCATCGATCGATATCAATCAATTTCGCCTCAAGTCGCTCACCGAACTACAGGCGATGGCGGAATCCGTGCCTGCCAGAATCCAAGGCGGCATCCCCAAGAGCCAGTTGGTGTATGAGCTGCTCAGTTTTTATGGACGCGAAGGCGTTGGCATGGTTTGCGAAGGAATCATTGAGCAGTCGAAGGATAACTTCACGATGCTGCGAGACGCGCAGCGCAGTTTCCGGCCCGGTCCGGATGATATCCATCTCAGCTCGAATTTGGTGCGGGATCACGGTTTACGAATGGGCCAGCTCGTCAAAGTCCGGGTGAAGGCACCATGGGAGCGTGATAAATATTTGTCGGGCTTTGAAATGATCGAAGTCGAGGGCATGCCCATCGCTGATTTTCATGCACCCAAGGAGTTTGATCGCCTCACGCCGCTTTTTCCTGACCAACGGATCCACCTTGAAGGAGAGGGAAATGATTTCCTCGGCGTGAGAGCCATCGATCTAATCGCCCCTCTCGGCAAGGGCCAGCGCGGCATCATCGTCGCTCCTCCCCGCGGTGGGAAAACCATTTTACTCAAGCAGATCGCCCGCTCGATTCGCATGAATCACCCAGATGCGGTTCTGATCATCCTCCTGCTCGACGAGCGGCCGGAAGAAGTCACGGATTTCGAAGAAACCGTCGGCTCGCAGGTATATGCCTCGACCTTCGACGAATCACCCCGCCGCCACGCACAAGTGGCGGACTTGGTCATCGAGCGGGCCAAGCGCCTCGTCGAGCAAGGCAAGGATGTGATCCTCCTGCTCGACAGCCTTACCCGGCTCGCCCGTGGGCACAACTCGGCGATGCAGGGCGGCCCGATCGGGTCCGGTGGTGTTAGCCCGATGGCGCTCCAGAAGTCCCGGAAATTTTTCGGCACTGCCCGCAATGTCGAAGAAGGTGGTTCATTGACGATTCTCGCGACGGCTTTGGTAGAAACGGAAAGCCGCTTGGATGACGTGGTCTTCGAGGAGTTCAAAGGCACCGGTAACATGGAAGTGCGCTTGGATCGCGAGCTTGCCGAGCGCCGGGTTTTCCCCGCGATTCACATTCCCCAGTCCGGAACTCGCAATGATGATCGGCTCTATCATCCGGATGAATTCCTGAGAGTGGTAGATATCCGCAAACAGCTTGCGGGCCAGCCGATCGGCGATGCCATTGAGACTCTATTGTCGAATCT
Organism: Akkermansiaceae bacterium; assembly: GCA_031430055.1. Classification (GTDB taxonomy): domain Bacteria; phylum Verrucomicrobiota; class Verrucomicrobiia; order Verrucomicrobiales; family Akkermansiaceae; genus Luteolibacter. The sequence continues at coordinate 20,012 of JANPAU010000082.1, forward strand.
CAAGACAACAAAGACCAACGCCGAGTTATTGCTCCGCGGACTCCGCTGAGTGCCAGGCATTCATCGGATGCCAAGGTTCAGGGATCAAAAACCAGGGGAATCCCACTCGGGAGTAAAATGCGATTTCATGCCTGCTGACAGGCGTTTTTTCGCCCATTTGCTTCATTGACACCTTCAGCTCATCCTTCATAGCCTCCCGCGCCTTGTACTGGACTGAGTAAATATGTCCTCAGCGATCCAGTGATCAATGCGCATAACTCGATATCACCACAACGATGGCAACCAAAAAGAAAGTCGCAAAACCTGCGGCGAAGAAAAGCGCTCCGAAGGCCGCCAAGTCCGCGGTCAAAAAATCCGCAGCGAAAAAGGCAGTCTCCTCCAAGAAGGTCAAATACGTTTATAACTGGGGAGCCGGTAAAGCTGACGGCAATGGCAGCATGAAGCCTCTCCTCGGCGGCAAGGGCGCCAACCTCGCTGAAATGACCCGCATCGGTCTGCCAGTGCCTCCGGGCTTCACGATCTCCACCGAGGTCTGCACCTACTTCTACGATAACAAGCGTACTTACCCCGTTTCTCTCCAAGCAGAGATGGAAGCCGGCGTGAAGAACATGGAAAAAATCATGGGCAGCAAGTTCGGCGATGCCAAGGGCATGCCGCTGTTAGTCGCCGTTCGCTCAGGCGCACGTGACTCCATGCCCGGCATGATGGACACCATCCTCAACCTCGGCCTCAACGACGAGACCGTGAAATCCCTCGCCGCCGTCACCAAGAACGAGCGCTTCGCCTGGGATTGCTATCGCCGCTTCATCCAAATGTATGGCGACGTCGTACTCGGCGTGCAAAAGGCCGAAGGTGAAGACCACGAGCCTTTCGAAGTCGAAATCGAAAGTTTCAAACACGACAAATACGGCAAGGACATCGTCGATTCCGACCTCACGGCCGACGACCAAAAGGAACTCGTCAAGCGCTTCAAAGCTCTCGTCAAAAATCGCACCGGCAAGACGTTCCCGAGCGATCCATGGGACCAACTTCGCGGTGCCGCGGGTGCCGTCTTCGGCTCCTGGATGAATGACCGCGCGATCGTTTATCGCCGTAAATACAGCATCCCCGCAGCGTGGGGCACCGCCGTCAACGTGCAAGCCATGGTCTATGGCAACACCGGTGACTCATCCGGCTCCGGCGTCGCCTTCACCCGCGACCCTGCCAATGGCAAAAACGAATTCTGGGGCGAATACCTCATCAACGCCCAAGGCGAAGACGTCGTCGCCGGCGTCCGCACTCCGGAAAATGTGAGCACCCTCAAAGCCGCGATGCCGAAGCCATACGCGGAACTGATGAAGGTCCGCAAGATCCTCGAGTCGCATTTCAAGGACGTGCAAGACATCGAGTTCACCGTGCAGGAAGGCAAGCTGTTCATGCTCCAAACTCGCAACGGCAAGCGAACCGCCGCCGCCTCCCTCAAGTTCTCCATGGACATGGTGAAGGAAAAACTCATCGACTGGGAAACCGCCATCCTGCGCAATCCAGCCGAGCAGTTAGAACAGCTCCTCGCCCCGATCTTCGACCTCGCGGATGTGGAAAAGGCCAAGACTCTCGCCACCGGCCTTCCCGCCGGTCCTGGAGCCGCTTCCGGTAAAATCTATCTGAACGCCGATCGCGCTGTGCTAGCAGAAGCACGCGGTGAGAAGGTTCTCCTCGTCCGCACCGAGACCAGCCCGGAAGACCTCCGTGGCATGATCGCGGCAGAAGGCATCCTCACTTCCAAAGGCGGCGTCTCATCCCACGCCGCACTCGTCGCTCGTCAAATGGGCAAGGTCTGCGTTTGTGGAGCCGGCGGAGTCGATATCAACTACGACAAGAAAACCGTCACCGCTTCCGGTAAAACCTTCAAGGAAGGTGAATACATGAGCATCGATGGAACGAGCGGCAAGGTCTACGGCGGCGAGCTGAAAACAGCACCTTCGGAAATCATCACCGGCATCGTCGATGGTGACAAGAAGGCGATGGCGACCGAGAAGTTCAAGGGCTTCCAACAGCTCATGAAATGGTGTTCGCAAGCCACCCGCATGTCCGTCCGCACCAATGCGGACACCCCGGAGCAAACCCGCATCGCACTCGCATTCGGTGCCCAAGGCATCGGCCTCACCCGCACCGAGCACATGTTCTTCGAGGGCGACCGCATCGACGCGATGCGCGAGATGATCCTCGCCACCACGCTCGAAGCCCGCAAAGCCGCCCTCGCAAAACTCCTGCCCTATCAGCGCGAGGATTTCACCGGCATCTTCACCGCGCTCAAGGGACTTCCCGCGACGATCCGTCTGCTAGACCCGCCACTCCACGAGTTCCTCCCGCACAGCAAGGAGCAGCAAATGGACTTGGCTCGCAAGATCGGCGTCAAAGTGGAAGCCATCATCCAGCGTGTGGCGGAACTTCATGAGTTCAACCCGATGTTAGGTCACCGCGGCTGCCGCCTCGGCATCGCCTATCCAGAAATTACTGAGATGCAGGCACGCGCCATCTTCGAAGCCGCCGCAGACGTGGCCAAGAAGAAGATCAAGGTGAAGCCCGAGGTCATGATTCCGCTCGTCGGCTTCAAGCGTGAGTTCGATCTCCAAGCAGAAATCGTCCACGCCGTCGCTAAGCAAGTGATGGCGGAGAAAAAAGTCACCTTCGAATACCAAGTCGGCACCATGATCGAAGTCCCACGCGGTGCCCTCACGGCAGACCAGATCGCCGAGAACGCCGAGTTCTTCAGCTTCGGCACCAACGACCTCACCCAGACCGCGCTCGGCATCAGCCGCGACGACATGGGCGCGTTCTTGCTGCCTTACGTGGAGAACGACGTTTTCGCTAAAAACCCATTCGCGACACTCGACACCGTTGGCGTAGGCCAGCTCATCGAGACCGCCGTGGCAAAAGGCCGCCAGACTCGCCCGGATATCAAGCTCGGCATCTGCGGCGAACACGGTGGCGATCCTGACTCGGTGATGTTCTTCCACAACGTCGGCCTCGCCTACGTTTCCTGCTCGCCTTACCGCGTGCCAGTCGCCCGTCTTGCCGCTGCCCAGGCAGCCATCATGGAAAAGCGCGCTGCGAAGAAGAAGTAATCTGTAGCGTCGGTCCGTGACCGTCGTCCTAACAATCAAGCCGCCTCGGGAAACCGAGGCGGCTTTTTTCTAATTGGAGAGCGGAATTTATTCCGCCAGAAATTCCAATACGGAGTAAGCGGTCAACAGAACCCCACTATCCGGCGGCGGCTGTTTGACCGTAGGATGCCCGTCCTATGGAAACTAACATCGACCCTGCCGCCGGCGTCATCGTCAAATCCGACCAAACCGGACGCGCCCGTTACGCTCCCGAATACAAGCGCGAGGTTCTCGCCGCTTTTGAATGCAGCACCTTCAGCTGGCCGCAGGACATCGACGGCGACCGCCGCAAGCTCGTCATCAAACCCACCGCGCTGGCCATGCTCACCGATGGCATCGACCTGCGCGACGGCTTCCAGCGACCATGATATGAATTACGATCAACTCCTCTTGGAGTTCTCCGGAGACGAGGCAAAAAGCCCGCCGCCGCCGAGCCCGCCGCCTTTACGTTAGAGATCATCAAGCGGCTCACCCATGTGCACAAAAACGAAGTGGACGCCATTCCTCTCACCACGCCGAACACGGAGTCCTTTTCGACTGGCACAAAAGCCGCGCCAACACCTGCCTTGACGAAATACTCATCGGCAAGGATGGCGAGCCGTCATTCCACGGCCATCTCCAAAGCGACGGCCTGCGTGCCTATCGCACCTTTATTGAACGGCATGCGAAGTTAGAGATCACCCCGGTCTCCTGCCTCACCCACATCACGCGGAAATTCAAAGAAGCCCGCGACGAACATCCACGCATCGCCGCGCGCATCCTGCTTCTGACCGGCAGCATCTATCAAGTCGAGAAACGCTTGCGTGAGGAAAACGCCGGCCCTCTCGACCGACAACGCGCCCGCTGGCTCGAATCAAGAAAACCCTATGATCACCTTTGCAAACTGATCCGTCGGCTCGCCCGCTTCCGCGGGATCACGCCCCGAAGCAAGCTGGGCAATGCCCTGGCCTACGCCGCCAATCAATTGCCACACCTCGAACCCTGCTTCATGGACGGG
>JANPAU010000083.1:0-7114 GCA_031430055.1 Akkermansiaceae bacterium
ATCCTCGATCGTGGCGGGCTCCACGCGCGGACGATCCTCTTTCAAAACTTGGGTCTTCGTTTCAGAGCTGGGGTTCACGCACACGTGCTTAGCACGATTTTTGAATCGGAAAATGAAATTCTCCAAACCTCTCAGATTTCATTTTCCTGCAACTTCGAATCCAACAAATCCGGACGATTTTCCCGCGTCCTCACCAGTGCCTGAGCGTCTTTCCAGGCCGAGATTTTCCCGTGGTGCCCGGAAATCAAGACCTCAGGCACAACCATTTCGCGGAACTCAATCGGCCGGGTGTAGGCGGGGGCTCCCAAGCGGCTTGTATCATAACACGACTCATCCACTGGTGAGCGCTCGTCGCCCAGCGCCCCAGGCAGCAGCCGGATCACCGCGTCACAGAGAACCGCTGCCGCCAGCGCCCCATTGGTGAGAATGTAGTCACCGATTGAAATTTCCTCGTCCACCAACGCCTCGATCACCCGGTGGTCCACGCCCTCGTAGTGTCCACAGAGGATCAGCAAATGCTTGGCCACCACCAACTCCCGCGCCATTGCCTGCTTGAAGGACTTACCCTGCGGCGTCATCAAAATCACCCACGTCTCCGGCCCCCGCAGCGCCTCGACTGCCGCGAACAAGGGCTCCGGCTTGAGCAACATCCCCTGCCCTCCCCCGCAGGGTGTGTCGTCCACCCGCCGATGTTTATCCTCCGACCAATCGCGCAACTGATGGCCCACCACCTCCACAATTCCCGCCGCCCGCGCCCGCTGGATGATCGAGTCACTCAGCGGAGCCAGCGCAACTTCAGGAAACAAGGTGACGATATCAATCCGCATGAGCCAACCGTATCGAAGCCACCGCCTCAGCTCAACCTTGTTGATCCACCGAAATTCGCTTTTAACCAATGATCCACCGTCTCGACGATTTGTGGATAGATGAATTCATCAAACGAATGCCCCCCGCTGGCGATCTCCAGCCATTGCTTCTCACAAGTGGCAGCTGCGAACGCATCGCGCCCATCCTGAATCGGCACCACATCGTCCGCCGCGCCATGAATCAACAACCAGGGCTGAGTCACCGCTTCCGCAGCCGATAGAGTGCTTCCCACCCAGTTCAAATCATCCACCAGTGTTAGAGACAACGGGAAATTTTCATCCTCCCAGATGACCCCCGCGTCCGGCGTGACCCCGGCAAACTCACGCGCCGCAAACTCGGCGGTGTGCGTCATCCCAGCGAGGGAAATCAAACCACGAATCCGCAAATCCCGAGCTGCCGTTAGCACTCCCACAGCGGCACCCATACTATGGCCCGCATAGATCACGCCGACATCGGGAGGCACCATATCGAGCACCGCTTGGAGATCGCGGATGCCTTTGGAAATGCAGGAGTCCGCGAATCTTCCTTCCGAGTCGCCATTGCCCGTGAAGGAAATCCGCAAGCAGGGCCAACCGAGTTCAGACAGCCCATCGGCAAGCGCGACGATCAGCGGGCGATCTTTGTTTCCTGTGAGTCCGTGGCCAAGAATCACCAAGACGTCCGGGCGCTTGCCAGGGTGAAAGCTGTAGTCGATGCTCTCTTCCGCACGGTTTCGAATTTCTGTTCCTGTGATCATTTTCGGAAATGAGTTAGTTAATTGCGCGATTTGGAAACGTCAGCTCGGCGACTCCTGACTTATCCAGTTCACCCAGCCCAAGGTCGATCATTTTCCGATATTGCTGCTCGGTGGATTTGGATAGAGGGACCGCGATCCCGGCGGAATCGGCCAGCGCATTGGCGATTCCACTGTCCTTGGCCGCGTGGGCAGCGGAGAAATAACAATCGTGCTCACGCGTGATCATGTCATCCCCGTCGGTTTCCAAGACGCGGGAGTTTGCCCCAGTTTGTGAAAAAATTTCCTTCATGAGCTGCAAATCGAGACCCAGTGCAGCGCCAAGTCCAAGACCTTCCGCCAGCCCGGCGGTATTGATGTTCATCACCATGTTGACCAGTGCCTTGATCTTGGCCGCATTTCCAATAGGACCGACATGCCGGAGCGAAGCTGAAATGTCTTTAAGAAGTCGTTCAACTTGCTCGAATACTGCAGTTTCTCCGCCGACCATCAGATAGAGAGTGCCTTGCCGGGCCTGCGGAATGCTGGACGCCATGCTCGCCGCCAGGGTCCAAGCACCGGCTGCGAGCGCCGCTTCTGCAGCAGCCTCGTGGGCAGCAGGACTCGCGGTTGCACAGTTAATAAACACCTTCCCGGCAGCACCCTTGAGCAAGGATTCCTCACCTGCGAAAATTTCCTGCATCGCTGCATCATCCGGAACCACCGTGAAAATCACATCCGCAGCTGCGGTCACCTCGGCCAAATTCAAGCAAGCATCACACCCGAGCTCGGTGGCCAAGGATGCGGCGTTCGTAGCGTGTTGATCGTAAACGGCCGCAATGGGATAACCCAAATCCGCCAGCCGACGAGCCATATTAGCTCCCATTCTTCCAACTCCTACAAATCCAACGCGTGCTTTGTTCATCGTGCGAAGTTTGGCGAGTGCAAGCGCCGGATGCAACGTCTAGTTTCGCCGTGCCGCAAAGAACTCGGCGCACGAAAACGGGCCGTCCGTAAAATACCTCACCCACCGTTCTTTGGACAATCTTGTCCTCGATTCATGTGAAACGAACTTCAACTTGCCGTCCTTGCGGGCGGCGTCACGCACACGTTCCAGTCCACTTTTACCTAACTTGTCTCGGTTTATCCCACGCTTTCCCTGACCCAATTCAATAAAAATTTCGAAATGCGTCTCCTGACCCTATTCACTTGCAAAGGTGGCACGTTACCGCCGGGAGCGCATGTCAATGGATCGCGAAAGTTCAGCCCAAGCCGAGCCCATCCGGCTTCCCTTGGCATCCAGCTTTCCCCCACATTGTCATGCGGTCTGCGGCGAGGCCACGCCATCACCAGCCTTATTTCAGGATGAACGCCTGCAGACAACAGCCGATTAATGAAAACATCGCCCGAATTTGTTAAATGCGTCACCTGACCCGATTTACAGCAAGCAACGGGATGAATGGCGGGGCGGAGCGACGATCTTCGGGGAGGAGGATGAACCAGTGGTCTGGAGACAATCTATCATGTTAATCCGTGTACTCTGACCCCATTTACTGACCCCATTTATCGTTGGTGATGCCGCTGTCTTTGTCGGTGGTGACGGACTGGCACTCCATCACCCATTCGAGGGCGGGCTTGCCGTTGACGACGTAGTCGTAGGCGGCGAGGGGGATGTTTTTCAGGGTGATGAATTCGTTGTAAATGACGGTGCTCTTGTCGTTCACGTTCTTGCCGCTGACCGAGTCCTTGGTCTTGCCGAACTTTATCTTGGTGACGCGGAACGTAAGGAGCGGCGACCTTACTGTCGCCTCTTCCGCTGTCGTCGCTGCAGAAGAAGAGGGACAATAAGGTCCCTCCTCCTTACCGCATACCACCGCCACGCCGGGATGACACGCCATGGTCTCGTAGTTCAGATGCCAATGGGCGAGATCGCGGCCGACTTGGGAGAAGGCGCGGAAATCCGCATACGTCTTCGCGGCGGGGATGCGCGGGAGCTCCTTGCCGAGGTTGTCGGCGTAGCGGCTGCGGTAGTCCGGGGAATGTAGCAGCCCGTAAATGTAGTAAAACAGGTCTTCCTAGGTTAAGGACAAAAGGACAGTCCTTTTATAAAATTTCTGGGATCTTGCCGTCGATTCGATAGACCATCCGGTGTTCCGAGTCGATCCGGCGCGACCAGAAGCCCACAAAGGTGCGTTTCAGCGGTTCCGGTTTGCCGATGCCTTGATGGTGGTTCTGCAGCGTGTCCTTGATGAGATCGTGGATTTTTTTAACGACTCTCCTATCCATTTGCTTGCCAGTGCAAGTAGTCGTCCGTCAGGAAGCAATAGGATCGAACGGGGAAAAGTGGGATGCAAACGCCGACTCATCGGAATCATGATAACAAAGGAATCAAATTCCCTGTAGCTCAATGAGTTATAAAAGTGCCCCGGCTTGGATTCGAACCAAGGACCAATTGATTAAGAGTCAACTGCTCTACCGACTGAGCTACCGAGGCATCAATGACTAGCTGCGTTCCAATGTCTTGGAGGACTGTGGCCGCAGGCGACGACCGAGGTGTAACAAGTCTTGCGATGAGGGCAACCGTAAAATGAATCGCCATCGCGCATTCCTTCTGCCCGGACAATGTCATGGACAAACGGTGGCTTTGACTCAATCAAAGCGGCGCTCGTATGAACCTCCTTCACGAATCCCGAATCACGCTACGTTTGGCGATCCCGCTGATGATCGGGCAGCTCAGTCAAATGCTGTTGGGCGTGGTGGACACTTTGATGGTCGGGCACTTGGGGGTCACGGAGTTGGCGGCATTAACCTTTGCCAATTCGCTTTTCCACGTGCCCTTCGTTTTCGGAATTGGATTGCTGACCGGGGTCTCCGTGATGACCTCAAATGCGCGCGGGGCAGACGATCCGGCATTGGCTCGGGGGAGCTGCCGTCACGGTTTGTATCTGGCGACGGCGCTGGGCTTGGGACTTTTCGGAGTTTCTTGGTGGATGTCCTTGCATCTGGATCTCTTCGGCCAACCCCCGGCGGTCACGGCACGCACGACCTTGTTTTTTCAAATCCTGATGGCATCGATGGTTCCTGCGTTGATGTCGATCACGCTGAAAAATCATGCCGATGCCCTCAACCGTCCATGGCCTTCGTTCTGGATTTTTCTCGGTGGAGTTGGGCTGAATGTGGCGCTGAACTGGGTGATGATTCACGGGAAACTCGGCTTTCCGGCACTTGGCTTCGAGGGTGCGGCGTGGGCGACCTTGATCTCGCGAGTGGCGATTCTGGGCGCGATGATTTTTTGGCTTCTCCGGGCAAAAAGACTTCGCGAGTGGGTGCCCTACCGCTGGTTCCGCAAGCCGGATTTCTCGGATTTAAGGCGTCTCCTGGCGGTGGGATTCCCGGCGAGTTTGCTCATGGGTTGCGAGGTGTCTGCGTTTTCGCTGGCTGCTCTCATGGTGGGGCGCTTCGGGCCCGATGCGATGGCGGCCCATCAAATCGCCATCACGCTTGCGGCCACGGCTTTCATGATTCCGCTCGGGCTTTCGATGGCACTGACGGTGAGAATCGGCGAAGCACATGGGGCTGGAGAGTCAAATCGCCTCCGGCCGATTGCGATTTCAGGGTGGCTCTTGGCCACTGGTTATTCGCTTTTCGCCGCCGGTTTTTTCCTGATATTTGGGAAATTCTTGGCGTCCTTGTTCATCAGCGCACCCGGGGTAATCGCCCTGGCAGCTTCGTTACTCGTAATCGTTGGAATTTTCCAGCTATTTGACAGTCTCCAAGTCGTGTCGTCCGCGATGCTCCGCGGCTTGCGGGACGCGCGGGTGCCCGCCTTGATGGGCTTCGCCGCTTATTGGCTTGTCGGGCTGCCAGTAGGCGCCGGATTGGGATTTGGATTCCATCTTGGCGCGGTCGGAATTTGGTGGGGCTTGGCGGCGGGGCTCGGCGTGGCATCGATCACTCTCGGCCCCCGCTTGTGGAGAAGCACGCGGGGTGTTACCGCTTCTGCGTGATGCGATTTCTCCTTTGGTTTTTCACCGCCGTCCTCCCCTGCCTCGCTGGCGTAAATCTTCAAAAAATTTCCGGCTGCCTGCTCGTCACAACCGAGTGGGCGGATGGCGACAATTTTTCCGTGTGGTTGATTTCGGTTACCCCTCCCTAGATGACCTGGGCTCTCAACTTCCAATGCTTGTCGCGCTTCAGATGAAGTTTCTGCCGGGTCCTCTTCCCTTTCGCCGCTCCGCCGTACTCCACTGCGACTCGAAATTCGCCCGAATTTGCCTCGACGCTTAGAATTCTGAACACCGGCTCCCTCCGCATCCGGAGAAAACAGTGCAAAGGGACGTCCGGATGCCTGGCATTCCATAGATAGCGTGCCGGAGGAAAATCTGGCACATCGGCCAGCGCCACCAGCACCTCGCGAAGGACACGGGCGCCATGCAGCCTAACCAAGCGATTGCTCGCTCGCCTCGCCAACAGACTCTCAATCCAAGCCGCCGCCGGATTCTGGTAGTCTTCTTCCATTTCTTGGATCAATTCCCGGGCGTGTAAGGCCATCAATGCGTGCATTTCTTCCCGTTCGAGCTCGCCCTTTTCAAAACTGGCAAAAATTTCACGCGGTGTCGGGAGCATTCGGAAAGAGGATCGGATTTTTCGGAAAGCGGCAATCTCCGAAATCCTCGAGCAAATTATCAAGAATGAATCTCCCCACAAGGGCTGGATTTAGGTTAGAACGCCTCCTCCCTGATCGGGAGATTTCACCCATCTGTGCAACTTTATTCACCACTACAAATACTAAGGATTTCCAAATAGTGCGAAGGACCAAAGCATAAAATAAATGTATATCGTTAAAAACGAAAGATCAACAAAACCCATTACTTTTGAAAACCCCGAAAAAAAATCAAGCTTTGTAGATCATCCGTAGAATTGCTTCTTTTTCGGTGTTCCCCCCGAACTCATGAAAACCTCCGTGTCCCCCCACATGGTTGCTCTCCTCGTCCTCAGTTCAATCACCCCCCTGATTGCTCAGAACTTAGGTAGCACCCCGCATTCCTTCGAAGTCATCCAAAATATCGATGACTTCAGCGGCGAGTCTGATTCAGGCTTCACACCTTGCCTCGAAGCCCCGAGCCGTTATGCAGTCCCAGCCATTACGAAGGCTCGCGGTGCTCTGCGCGATGCCAAGCCGATCTACGCCTCTCAAAATATTCTGACGCTCGATTCGCAGGTAACCCATGAGCAAGACGTCGAGTCAGTCGTGGACCTGCGCCTTCTCCGTAACCCTTCCCCCTATCACAAAGTCGCCGTGAACGCTGGTACTCTGCGATTCCACGAAATCGAGGATAGCAGCCTGCAAAAGGGGCTCGAAAGAATCTCTGCCGTCTATCGAGAATCCGGCAAACGCGAAAAATCTGCCGATTGCCAGAGCGTTTCGCTCTCGGTCGAACAACGCATCAAAATCGATGATTCGAAAGTTCTCGAGATCGTAGAAACCGAAGCCGGAGCCAATCCGAACTGCGCCTGCGAGATCGTGAAATCGGC
>JANPAU010000084.1:0-2252 GCA_031430055.1 Akkermansiaceae bacterium
ACCGCCGAAGCGGATCGCTCCGCCCATGAAGCGGTCGAACCACAAAGTCGCTCGCGAGACTTCGAAGCGCTTGGGATCAGGAGATTTCAGGTGATCCGGCATCAGCAAGAGTTTGAAACAAGCACAGAAGCGTCACTGATGCAGTGACTCGACCGTCTCGGCTGCCACTTCGGCGGGCACCGGGAAGTAACCGTCCTTTTCGACGATCATCTGGCCCTCCTTGGAGAGCACGAATTTGAGGAATTCGAGGGTGAGGGCGTCCAGGGCTTGGCCGGGTTTTTTGTTCACATAGACGACGAGGAAACGGGCGAGGGGATAGTCGCCTGCGAGAGCATTGGAGTAGGTGGCCTCGAAAAATGTCTCGTCATCACCCGCGATTGGCAGGGCGCGGACGCCCGAGGTCTTGTAACCGATGCCCGAGTAGCCAATGGCATAAGGGTCCGCCCCGATTCCCTGGACGACGGCGGATGAGCCGGGCTGTTCTTTGACCGTGGGCTTGAAGTCACCCTTGGCGAGCGCGTGTTCTTGGAAAAATCCGTAAGTGCCAGACGCGGAATTACGCCCAAAGAGCGAGATTGCGCGGCCTTTCCAAGCATCTAGGCCAAGTTGACCCCACTCCGTGGTATCTTCGCCGCCTTTTTTGCGGGTCTTGGAGAAGATCGAGTCCACTTGTTTCATCGAGACGCCTTTAAGGGGATTGTCCTTGTGGACGAAAACGGCGAGCGCATCGATGGCAACTCTCACTTCAGTAGGCTTATGGCCGTGCTTTTTCTCAAAAGCATCGATTTCTTCGGCCTTCATCGGTCGGCTCATCGGCCCAAGCTGGGCGGTGCCCTCAATCAATGCCGGAGGAGCTGTCGAAGAGCCTTTGCCTTCGATTTGAATGTTCACGTTTGGATACGCTTTTTTGAACCCCTCCGCCCACAAAGTCATCAGGTTGTTCAAAGTGTCGGAACCCATCGAGTTAAGATTTCCAGAAATTCCGCTCACGGCTTTATAGGCGGGTAGCGCGGGATCGATGTGAGATTCTTCTGCGATGGCGGGGAGCATCCCAAGAAGGGCGCTGGTCAGGTAAATGGCGGTGGATTTCATGGATGGTAGGTAGCTTAGTGCTGCGCTTGCAAGTCACTCGCTTGATACCTCATGCCATCGCTGAGCCGACATCAAACGGACCCTTGTGACAGAATCGTCACTCCCGAAACCCAGGAGAATTTCACAAGCGTCTGATCCCTTTCATGTGACGGAACCGCCATATTCATTCACCCAATGTGACGAGATGGACAGATTGGCGGACGGTTTGGCCACTTTTTAGAAGCCAAGACAAAGGGCGAGCTTGGGAAATCGCATTCGTCCGTAAGGAATCAAATTGAGCGCATAAATCACTGGATTTTAGCGGTATTCGACTTGCAAGTGATGACGGTTATAATTTGAAATCCTTAGTTGGATACCCCTCAACACCCCTGAAATGGCTCAATCCAACCGAATTTACAAATTGTGACGAAATTGTCACAATCTCCATCTTGGGAAACCCATCGACTCAGATACCAAACGGGCGTGTCCGACACGGATGTGACAATCCCGGCACTCTACCCACGAAAATACCAATGAACTCCAAGAAAATCATCCAACGTGTGATGCTTACCTCCGGCCTATTGGCCAGCCTCGCAGCTCAAGCGGGCAATGAATCCTCAGTCGACCCCGTGGCTGAAGCTCCTACCAGCACTGCCACCGGGCTGTTGCTCGGGAAATTTCCCGGTGAGACCGCCTACGACAGGATTTGGTCTGCCGCCACTCTCTACAAGGACGACAATAATCCGATTCTTCAGGAGTTCTCGCTCCAAGGTCGCTTGCAGGTCCAATATGCAGATGGCGAGTCAGACGGCAGCTTCGACATCGAAGATTTCAAAAACGGCAGTGCCAGCAACCGCCAGACAGTCTGGGGAGACCGGTTCGAAGCCCGGCGGTCGCGCTTCGGTTTCAAATCCAAGTGGTATCAAAACTGGAAGTTTGAAGGCCAGATGGACGTCAACACCAACCAAGGTGCTGAGAATCTTTACCGGGATATCTATGACCTCTACATCACCTACGCACCTTCTGACGCCTTCAATCTGACCGTGGGTAAGACCAAGGTGAAATTTTCCCGCGAGCAGGAAATTTCTTCCAAAGACATCGTCACTCTCGAGCGCAGTCTTCTCAGCAATTTGTTATTCCCAGGTGAACTCACCGGCATCATGGCCAATGGCAAGGGAATC
>JANPAU010000085.1:0-13801 GCA_031430055.1 Akkermansiaceae bacterium
TTCATGTTGGCGATTACTTTACGGTCTTCCGCACAGAGGCGGTGGTATTTGTTGCTCACAGTCAGTTTGTTGTAAAACCAGACTGAATGAATCCCCGCCTCTGCCTATCTAACTTTTATTCGCTAACAATCTGAAACCGCCTTTTCCACATTATTACTTTCGGCAAATTAGGTGCAAAGAGTGTGCTGCGCGACGTCTGCCGCGCGATGGGAACGAAAGACCCGGTGGAAATGGAAAAGCAGTGAGCTAAATTCAACGAAGGCGCGGAGAAAACTAACAACATCGGGAAGTAACTCGCTGACCAGACTTTCGACAAGATCGCGATGTTCGCTGGATATGGCTTCAATAAATTCCACTGCGCCTGTTACGGTCACATTTTCCAATGGATCGCTTACCTGTAAGCGAATCGCGGGGTGCTAAGTCCGCTGACGAAGTACACGTCCACCATCGTTTTCTTTTTTTCCGGAGTGTAGCACAGCTGACCACGCCGGTCGGCAGAATACAGCGGCGCTTTGATTGTATTGTTCAAAATCCTGGATGACGCATGCGTTCTCTTTGTTGACGTGGCGTGTGCGTGACATGCCTCGACCCTGACGGAGTGGGTGCAGCGACTGAGGTTTTTCCAACTGCGGACGGTCGGGTGCTTAAGATTCTCAGGGATATCAGGCCCGCCGTCTGCGAAGAGACCTGATCCAAAAAGCACCGGTTAGAATCAGTCCGAGAGCAAACACTCCACCGAGCGCCCAAAACCGAGTATCAAAAACAAGGTAAGTTGATGAGTCCGCTGTCGCCAGACGGTCGGGTCTGGACAAATCATTGCGCTTTTTTGGTCTGGGGTTGAGCCGCGAATCATAGGGTTCATCAATCTTCTTACCAGTCATTCGCTCGTATTTCGTGATCAACGAGTCCCAAGGCCGCTTGAGCTTGATGCCGGGGAGGGTTTGGGGACGAGGATCATCATCAGCCCTATCAAGCATATAACCGTCTGCAAGTTCTCCACTCGCCATTGCGGCCACACAATTCACAAGATCAACATCATCTGGTGGAATAAGTTTTCTGGACTTTGCCAGAAAGGCTTGAACGCGAGGATGTTCCCAGTTCACTGAAAGGAAATCACATTTCTCTTCTTGCATTAGAATTAGGCTTTCAAAGGCGTTGTCGGAAATTTCTTTCTTTTCGTACAAACCGACCATTGCGTCCAAGTAGGCTAAAAAATCCATTGGAGAAAGGCTCTCACAGGCCACAGCAAAAATACCAACACACGCATCACTTACTCCGGTTTGAGAGTGCGATCCTGCACCAATTTTCGGTAAAATATGAATATTACTTGCGATTATTCGCCAATTTTCAGCCAGGTAAACTTTTGTTTCTTCTTCGCTTGCCGAATTAGCCCGTTGTTCTCTCAGTGCTTTTCCTGTTACGAAGTTTGTAATTTGTTCAGGGAGTTCAGCTTGTGCAAAAATGCGAACAACTCCAAACAAACTCAAAAAAATTATCACCTTGATATTCATCTGCTCCTAAAAGTGTTAGGTTTGTAATCATCCTTTTCGTCCAGTAGATGAAGCGATTTATTGATGTGCTTTGCCCCAGCATTGATCCAAGAGCCATCATAATCCAGAAAACCGACGTGCCCGAATGTATTGCCAGCGGAAGTCCTTGGACTGGCCACAACCATCCCAGGTGCAGGCTCCTGATCGACTGCTCGATAAATCCAACCAGGGCCATCCAAATCAATGTTTCTTTCTGGATTTGGATACCAGTCTGGTTTAGCAAGTGGAGCCGTTGGAATGACAAGCTTTCGATAGTAATAAGGTGTCGTTGCACCCATACGGTTGGAAATATGAGTTACGAAAATATTACATTTAGGTCTATTTTTGGTGTCTGGATTGAATGGATTCCCCGCTTTCACGGAAACTTGTTTATCGGCAGCATACTTGGTAGAACCCAGCCATTTGATCGCTTCTGTTCTTACATCTAATGATTTTGCGTTTCGGCAAATTCCTATATAGTCCGGTTGCCCAGCTTTTAGTCGCTTGTTTGAAACGCTATCTTTATTTTCGATACTCTTTCCATCAGCTATCCTCAGATATGGAATAGGGACTTTGGTTCCGTCTGGAAAGGAGAATACAGCCTGAAACTGGAAGATTCCGGCTTCGCTGCGCAGGTAGGCAAAATGTCGCGAATCAAGATCATCAGGCGGATCGTCTCCTTGCGTCTCAGCCAAGCTCATCAACGGGTTCATGGTTTCCCATTCGCCTAGGTTTCCGGCACCGCCGAGGCGCCGCCTTTGCCAGAACATTTTGATATTCTCTGATTCCTGGAAGTCATTATCAAAATTTGCGGCGAACGCCTCCCCCGCTAGCAGGCAGAGTCCCTGGTCAGGGTCCCGGTATTGGTAATCTAGATCGTCATCAATATTAGAGGAACGAATAATGAGCCTCAGTGAAACTGACATGCCTTGTTCATTCGTCCCGACATCGGGAGTTACGGCAAGGACGGGGGCACCCAACGTCTCCCCTTCAGCCACCGTGAGCATGAGATCTTGATGACTGATCCTGTGAAAGGGGCCGTCCGTTTCTACTGAAAAGTCTCCAGGGTTCCTGAACACGTAGCTCATAATTCTGAGCGGGATGCTGTAACCACCTTGAGGAGCGGGTGAATCGAGACGCAGACGGAATGCGCTGTGTGACACATAAAAAGAATCCGTGTAACGTCCGTTTTTCCTTGGGTCGATTTGAGTCGTTAAGGCATCGGTTTTAAAACATTTCGCGCCAAATGGATTCTGCCAAACGCTCCACCCGTTTTCATTCAAAGGCAAAGCGGCCACCGCAGCCGAAAACGCTGCGAAGGTTGTTTTGTCCCGCAGCGACTCGGTTGGATAGGGCGGCGTCCCTCCTGATTCAACTGTGATTGCAGGATCCCAGCCGGGCCAATTCGGTGTGTAAACCGCTGACCGGCTGGCGGAGATATGGGTTTGCTTGATTCGGGCGCGAGGCGGCAGGGGAGACGAGCCAGGTGGCACCGTGGAAAATGTTGCCATACCTGCATCGGCGCCTTCCTCAAGTGTGGGTTCGGGTCCTGAGTTGTCTTGGGCCACATCTGGTAAGCCATCTCCGTCGCTGTCTGTGGCGAAGGGATTGCTGCCGTCGAAGATAATTTCTTGCCAATCGAAGCGACCGTCGCCATCTGAATCCAAGCTCCAATCTGCTGCTACTCGGAAGAAGCAACTCCCCCCCGGTGCAGGGGGCGTCGGGGTGTAGTTTGCCGCCATTGCCACGCTGTTCCGCATGTTGAATGTAATGACGGGCAAAGACGTTTTGAAGTTCTCGATCATTGTGCTATCCGCCGCACCCAGGACCATCGAAGTTTCCTCATAATAGACCGGACTGTAAATCCGAGGACTGATGGCGAACATATGGTTGCCGTGATTATTCATGTAGAAGGAATCATATTCTTCCCATACTGGATCTAGGATAATATCGGAAATACGGGTGCGTTTAGGAGTTTGATCATCCAGAGATTTCCAAGATAGCAGGACACTTCCTGTCTGATCTTTTTCCACCACCAACCAGACAAAACTCATGACGGGAGAATTCGAGATGGGCACGAATGGTTGCGGATTAGCTAAGGGAGCAACCGGAGGCACACCCTCGAACAATGGGCAAATCCATTCGCCGTCGGTCCCATATTGGGAGAAGAGGTTTTCCCATCCCTCTGCCTTCAAATTCCCACTTTTCTGAAGAGTGTATGAAACACCCGGCACCATGTTCACACGAAGAGATTGCCACCAATCGGATGATTCGTCCTGTAACGTTTCAAACTTCCAGTCCGTTGGAAACGGGAAAGGCACTTGGGCGGATAAGTACCCACTCGAAAGCAGGAAAATGAATGTAAGCAAGCGGCTCACAATTGAATGACACATGGTTGGCTTCATAGTTTTAGGTCGGTAACAAGGAAGTCTTTCCAAGTGGACGGGGAGGTAAGAAACCGCAGTAACGCGGTTGCAACGGTCTTTAGCTTTCTCCGTAGAGTCGGCTTGGACATACACCGTCGCCTCCCCGACCTTTCGTTCGGTTTGGCGACATCGTTGCGGTCGATGCCGACCGGTTACTGCGGGGTTTCTTACTTCCCCATCCACTAGGGTGGACGGAATGGAATAAATTCAAGGACAGCCTTATTGCCAAGAACCAATTTCAGGGTAACACCGAGCGGGGGCTCAATTCCTTCTTTCAGCCTTCTCACTAAGCCAAGTTGATCAGTTGTTCTATTCTCGATTCTGTTTGTCGGTTCCGTCGGTTGCGTGGGCGGACTGCGGATCGATCCGGCTTTCACATTCTTTCGAGCCACCGCTTGCCCTCTGTCGTCGGGTGGATAAAGTCACGCCGCCCGATGTCTGATTCCTTCGTCCACCTTCACCTTCACACTGAATTTTCGCTACTCGACGGCATGATCCGCATCAAGGATCTGGCCAAACGCGCCAAGGAACTCGGCATGCCAGCGGTGGCGATGACTGACCACGGCAACCTCTACGGAGCCATCAAATTTTACCAAGAGTGCCACAAGGCCGGGGTAAAACCCATCCTCGGCTGCGAAATCTACCTCGCCCCGGGGTCGATGGAGGACAAAAAAGAGCTCGTTGGCCGCAAGCGCTCGACCCACATGACGCTGCTCGCGGAGAACAACGAGGGTTGGGATAATCTCAGCAAACTTGTTTCCAAGGGAAATCTTGAAGGCCTATATTACGGCAAACCACGTGTCGACCGCGACACGCTCCGAGAGTTTTCCAAAGGCATCATTTGCCTCACCGGCTGCATTTCCGGCCCGGTCAACGAGTGGCTGCGCGCCGGCGACGAGGAAAAAGCCCGCGAGACGCTCGTCGAGATCGTGGACATCTACGGCAAGGAAAACACTTACGTCGAGATCCACAACCACGGCCTCGAACCGCAACGACTGGTCACCCCATCCCTGCTCAAGTTCGCCAAGGAAATGGACCTCAAGGTCGTCGCCGCCAACGACGTGCATTTCCTCAACAAGTTCGACCATGAGGCGCACGATGTGATGATCTGCATCGGCACCGGAAATCTGGTGATCGATGAGAACCGGATGCACTACTCACCGGAAGTCTATTTCAAGACCGCGGAGCAGATGCGCGAGATTTTCGCTGACGTGCCCGGCGCGTGTGATGCGACGTTAGAAATCGCCGCACGCTGTAACGTCTCCATCAAACTCGACTCGACCAGCTCGGAAAAATACCCGCAATTCGGCACGCCTGATGGCAGTCCGCGCGAGGAATACCTGATGAAGGTCTGCCAAGACGGACTGGTGAAACGCTACGGCATAGAAAAATCCGCCAGCCCGGAAATCGCCGACCGGCTGAAATACGAGGTCGATACCATTAACAAGTTAGGATTCGCCTCCTATTTCCTCATCACTGCCGACTTCATCCAGTGGGCGCGCGACAATGACATCCCAGTCGGCCCAGGCCGGGGCTCGGCGGCGGGCTCGCTGGCATCGTACGCCATGGGCATCACCGACATTTGCCCGATGCGCTTCGGCCTGTTGTTCGAGCGATTCCTCAACCCGGAACGCGTCAGTCCGCCCGACGTCGATATCGACTTCTGCCAGAGCCGCCGTGTCGAAGTCATCGCTTACGTGCGGAAAAAATACGGTGAGCGCAGTGTTTCCCACATCATCACCTACGGTAAGTTAGGTGCGAAGAGTGTGCTGCGCGACGTCTGCCGCGTGATGGGGATTTCCTACGGCGAGGGCGATCGCATCGCCAAAATGATCGAGGCGAAGCCCGACATCAAACTCAAGGATGAGTATGAATCCAAGCCCGAGCTGAAGGAACTCATCGATAGCAGTACCACCTATCAGCAACTCTGGAGCTACGCCACCAAACTCGAAGGACTCGCCCGCAACGTCGGGGTCCACGCGGCTGGCGTCGTGATCGGCGACCGACCGCTCGACGAGCACGTCCCGCTCACCCGCGGAAACGAAGGGGAAGTCGTTACCCAGTATGACATGAAGGCCATCACCGATGTCGGCCTGCTCAAGATGGATTTCCTTGGGTTAAAGAATCTCACCGTTATTCACGAAGCCGTGCAGCACATCCGTAAGCACACGCCGGACTTCGCGATTGAGACGGTTTCGCTCGAAGATTGGAAAACCTTCGAGCTCCTCAACCGCGGCGAGACGATGGGCGTATTCCAGCTAGAGTCCGGCGGCATGGTCGAGACTTGTCGTAAGTATGCCATCGAAAAGATTGATGACATCATCGACCTTCTCGCCGTCTATCGCCCGGGAGCCATGCAGTTCATCGACCAGATGCTGGACGTGAAAAAAGGCCGCACCCGCGCGATGTATGAGCACCCGCTACTCGAACAAGTCTGCGGCGATACCTTCGGCGTCATGATCTACCAAGAGCAGGTCCAAAACGCCGCCAAGGTGCTTGCCGGCTACTCCCTCGGTGGTGCCGACCTTCTGCGCCGCGCGATGGGTAAAAAAGATCCGGTAGAGATGGAGAAGCAGCGGGCGATGTTCGTCGAAGGTGCGGAGAAGACCAACAACATCGGTAAAAAACTCGCCGACCAGATCTTCGACAAAATCGCAATGTTCGCCGGTTACGGATTCAATAAATCCCACTCCGCCTGCTACGGTCACATTTCCTACTGGACCGCCTATTTGAAGGCGAACCACTCGGTCGAGTTTATGGCCGCGCTGCTCTCTAACGAAATTCACAATACCGACAAGATCGGAGTCTTCGTCTCCGAGTGCCATCGCATGGGCCTGGAAATCCTGCCGCCTGACCTCAACGCCTCGCAACTCCGCTTCTCCCCGGAAGTCACTCCGAACGGCTCCAAAGGCGTGCGTTACGGCCTCGCCGCCATCAAAAACTGCGGCGAGGGAGCGATGGCCATCGCCATCGCCGATCGACAACGTAATGGGACATTCACCTCACTCGACGACTTCGCCTCACGCCTCGATTCCAAGGTCGTCAACAAACGCATCCTCGAAAATCTCGCCAAAGCTGGTGCCCTCGACTGGACCGAGGAAGCTCGCGCCGGGATGTGTGCCCGGCTTGAGCAAGTCGTCGCCTCTGCCTCGTCCGCCCAGCGCGACCGCGCGTCCGGACAGGTTTCCATGTTCGACTCCATGGAATTCTCCGCCCCGGCCAAGACGAAGTCCAAGCGCTCGTCCGAGCCAAGCGTTGAGGAATGGAGCAAGGACGAGCGCCTCGCCCACGAAAAAGAACTGCTAGGATTCTACGTCACCGGTCATCCGCTTGATAAGTTCCGCAGCGTGATCGACTCCAACAAATATCGCAAACTCGGGATGATCGACGATCTCGATCTATCCAATCCCCGCGAGCGCTTTCCCTTCGCCGGGATGGTCCGCTCGCTTGACGCGAAGACGACCAAGACCGGTAAACCCTTCGGCGTACTGATCCTCGAAGATTTCACTGGCAGCGCCGAAATTATGCTCTGGGGAGAAACCTTCGTGCCGGCACGCGATGCAGGACTGCTAGATCCGGGGATGATCATCCGGCTCAAGGGAAACATCCAGGTGGATGACCGCACCGGCGGCCGCCGCATCACGGGTTACGAACTCTCCGAGCTCAAACCCAAACGCGTCGCCGCGAATGGTAAAGGTCCGTTAGAACTCTTGCTCTCGACCACTCGCCACAGCGATCGTGACCTCATCGAGATCAAGCTCGCCCTTACCGAGCACCCCGGGACCACACCGGTCCTCCTCCATTTCCAGAACAGCGCCGGCCGCCGCGTCACCATCGCCGCCGCCGAGTCCTACAACGTCAAGCGCACCGAGGAATTGGAAGAGGCGTTAGGGCGTTGGCTGGAGGATTGAATTCCGCGCGGCAGAGACGGATGTTCTGTCAGAGCAGTTCCCACCGCCAATCGAGAAAATCGAGATCTTCGAGGGTGAGTTCCATGATGGTTCAATTCTCGTTGGTGGAATTGCGCTCACTGTTAGTTGGCAACGTTTCGGTGGATTTCACGGTGTTTCCGTCTTTGAGTGATTCCCCCATGGTGTCGAACCAATGCTGGACAAAGAATTTCTTTTCCTGAGTGAGAATGTCCTTGGAGCGTCCGAGGATGGGGCGGAGCGAGGTGGTCATTTGTAAGGTGACGAGCAGGAAGACCACACTCCAAATGATCAGGGGGCCTTTCTGGCTACCACCCGTCGCGGTGATGACGGACTTTAAAAATCGCAGGGCGAAGGATACGGCGACAAGCCACGAGCCGAGCGCCAGAACTCCCATGAAGCCAAGTGAATCAGTGGATTCTGCGAAAATCCACACGGCGGGTGCAAATCCTAACAATAACAACCCGGCGAGTGCCATTGCTCCGGCAAGGCAGGCGGCGAGTTGTGAGATGGCGACCCGCGCACCGGCGAGGGTGGCGAAAATGTAGAGGCTCGGGAAACAAATCAGCCCAGAGAAAATCAAGCCTGCGGTGATCTTCATCGGCGCAGCCCAGAGTTGTTCGTTCTTGGCGAAGCACCCGAGCACCACGCCGAAGAGGAGGAATGAGATGATGGCGATGAGGGCGAATTTTCCAATTGCCTCATGGTTAGATTCCTCAAGTCTAGCAACAAGCGCCGCCGGACGACGGAGCAGTGCTTCGAAGAGTGTCTTGAGATCGAGGTTCTGCGGGAGTGGAGCTTCGAATGGTGGCGCTTGGGCGGCGGATTGATCTTGTGGATTCATGGTTGTGGGGTGGCTTGATGGTTGCGATGGATGGCGTGGAGAATCGGAGCGAACAGAAATAGGATGACCAAGAAGAGCGCGGGCAGCCCGTTGCCACCGCTGATTTGATCGAGGGCTTTCCAGACGGACTCGTAGAAATTTCCCTCAAGGGGTGTGGGCCGGAGGAACTCGACTTTTAGCGTCGGCGTTCCGAAAAATGGTCGGAGGATCCACGCGAATTGCGCTCCGAGAAATCCATTTCCTGCCAGCCATGCGAGCAAGGTGGCGGTGGCCGCCGCCGGGGTGGGGGCTTTGACGGCAAGCAAGCGGTGGAGGTGAAGATTTGCGGTGATGCCTGCGAAGCCGATGAGCACGGTGTGGGTGACAAGATAGGCGGCGTGGGCACTTTTGGCACCAGTCGCGGACGGCGGCGGCGCATTCCAAGCGATAAAAAAGGTGACCGGAGCGAGCGATCCCAGAATCACCGCTGCCAGCGCGAAGGAAGTGAGCAAAGCGAGTAGCGACTGCCGGAAGCCGAGGCCCGTGCCGAGCAGCAGGCCGAGCAGTCCATTCAGCAAGCCATTGCACGTCAGGGTGAGCGCGATGA
The DNA here is from genome assembly GCA_031430055.1 of Akkermansiaceae bacterium. GTDB lineage: Bacteria > Verrucomicrobiota > Verrucomicrobiia > Verrucomicrobiales > Akkermansiaceae > Luteolibacter. The sequence continues at coordinate 9,315 of JANPAU010000085.1, forward strand.
GCAGCGGCAGCTTGAGTGCGACATACCAGCCCATCAGCGGAGCTCGCCAGAATCCGACGGTAAATCCATAAATCGCCAGACCGACACAGGCGGTCAGCGCCACCCACGCGACCCTCTGCGGTGAGGGCGCATCCAACCAATTTCGGTCAGGCTGGATGAGTTGGCGAAGGTTCATGGCGGCGATCAAGCCAGAGATTTGTGAACCGCAGATGCGAACTCAGCGAAATTTCCGTGAATCTTCCGCAGGCAGATGGCGCTTGAATGTTCCGCTGAGTGGCCCTAGTTCGGGGGCCGCATGGATCCAATGCACCCCTATCAACTCTTGTCCCTTTTCACCACCGGGCTGGTGCTGGCTGTTCTTCTCATCGGCGTGCACGCGGTGATGTTGGCAAAACCGGAGGCATCTCAGGCGTTCCTGAAAAAGTTCCCGCGCAATCAATCGCTCGGGCAAATCATCCTCGGCATCGGCCTCGCCTGGTTCTGGCTGCTCATCGCGCCTTCCGGGCTTGGCAAACTGAGCTCTCTCGCGATGGACTTGGGGGAATTCAACAGCGCAAAAGGCCTGCTGCAAATTCTCGTGCCGGTATCACTGGTGCTCGTCTGCATCAGCGTCCGGGATTTCCTCGCCGTCCGCGCGCTGGGCTTGCTCGGGCTGATGGCTGCCGCGCCGTTGCTCGGTGCTGCCTTTTTGAAAGACCCATCATCGCGTTTGCTGGTGCCGCTTTACGCTTACGCCATGTTGACTGCTTCGCTGTTTTTTGTCGGCATGCCCTATCTTTTTCGTGATGCCGTGACGTGGGTGACGGCGGATCAAAAACGCTGGACTCTGCTTTCCCTGGGTGGCCTTGGCTACGGCGTGGCCACGCTGATTTGCGCCTTTGCTTTCTGGCGCGGGTATTGAGCCAAACAAAAAGCGCCCTCCCACGAAAGTGAGAGCGCGCTTGTTTCAAATAAGAGTCAGCTCAATAGACTGGCGCACCCGAAGTGTCTTCACTGGAGGCCCCGCCGCTGCTTCCGCCGCTGACTTTGCTGGCGGTTTTTTCCAAGCCTTCACCTCCCATTCGCATGTCCCGGCCTACGCCGATCATAGTGTTGCAAGAAGTGAAAAGCACGGCTGCAACCGCAACGGTAAAAAGTAAGGTGAATTTCATTGGCCATGTAGATACCTCAATCTGATGAGCCTGCAAGTGGATTTTGTAAGGACTTCTTAAATTTAGCCGCCAGCAGCCCGCTTCAGTAGCGCATCACTCGCGACAAGAAGCGCTGGCAAAGTGCCGACTGAGGAGCGCCAAACAGCTCCACCGGCGGTGACAGTTCTTCGATTTTTCCGGCCGCCACGAAAGCGATCTGATCCGCCACCGCGCGGGCAAATCCCATCTCATGAGTGCTGAGGATGATGTCTTGCCCGGCCTCTGCCAGTTCTTGGATGAGCTCTAGCACCTCAGCCGTCATCTCCGGGTCCAGCGCGGAAGTCGGCTCGTCAAGAAATAGAATCTCTGGTTGGCGAGCCACCGCGCGGGCGATCCCAACACGCTGTTGCTGACCACCGGAAAGTTGTGCGGGCAGCTTCTCGGCATGATCGAGCAGCCCGAATCGAGCGAGCGCCTGCTCCGCCATCGCCTGTGCTTCGGCGGGACTGTGGCCATGCACTTTTTCCAACGGCAGCGCGATATTCCGGCGGGCGGTGAGGTGAGGGAAAAGGTTGAACTGTTGGAAGAGAAAGCCGTTTTTCCTGCGATAAGCTTGGAGTGCAACAGGGTCTGATAGGAGTTGATGACCATTGATCGCGACGGTGCCCGAATCGGGAATTTCCAAGCCACCGAGCACTCGTAACAGCGTGCTTTTCCCACCACCGGACGGCCCGATGAGGACCAGCACCCGCGCCGATTCCACGAACAAGGATAGCCCGTCCGCGGCGCGGGTCTTGCCGTAGCATTTCGTCAATCCGGTGACTTCAAGTTTCATGACGAAAGCGTTTTTCCAGCCAGTGGGACAACCACGCAACCGGCAGAGTAAGGATGAGATAACCCAGCGCCAGTGGCACATAGCCCTCCAAGCCGGCGTAGGAACGGGAAATGAAATTCTTGGTGTTATAAAAATACTCCGCCACGCCGATGACGCTGAGCAGCGAAGAATCTTTGATCAGCGAGACGAACAAGCCCGCCATCGCTGGCAACACCCGCCGCAGCGCTTGAGGGAAAATCACATAGCGGTAAACTTGGAATGGACTGAAGCCCACCGCCCGCGCGGATTCCCACTGTGTCCGAGGAATACTCTCCACGCCACCGCGCAGGATTTCTCCCAAGTAGGCACCCTCAAAAACGGATAGAAGCAAGATGCCAATGATCAGCTTGTCATCCAAACCATGCTCACCCAGCGGACGTGAGATCAGCGGCGCGAAGATCACGAAGTATCCGAATAACAGATGCACCAACAGCGGCGTGTCTCGCACGAATTCGAGAAACGCACGACACGTCCACCGCACCACCACCAAGGGCGAACGCTGCCCAAGCATGAAGAGCAACCCGAAAACGATGCTTCCGAGCAAGGCCGCAAATGAAATCCCCAGCGTCACTAACCACCCTCGCCACAAAGTTTCCCGATACTCCCACGCCTTCGACCAATGCGTATCAGTCCCCAGCGTGGCGAATACCGCCGTGCAAATCCAACCAACCAGCGCGATCAGCGCTAGGGCGACAAGCACATTTGAAATCAGATGGCGGCGGGTCATTCAGCAGTAGGTCAGACTAACGAAGAATGAACGGAACCCCGGCAGCTTCGAGGAATTTTTTTTCCTTCTGCAAGTAGCGCTCACCGAGTTTTCCAAAGCCATCCTGCTTGCGGAAATCATCGAGAAAAGCATTTACCTGCCTGAGCAAAGCCTCATTGCCCTTGGCAACTCCGATGGCCCAGGACTCCTCGACGAACGGCTTCAACAAGCCGCGGGTGGTTTCTTTATTTTGCTCAGCATATTGATAGATACTGAGTTGGTCGTAGATGAATGCATCCGCCCGGCCTTGTGCAACCTCCAACACGCAAGCGGTCTGATCCTCAAACACTACCCGCCTCGCTCCAGGTAGATTGTTGATGGCCCACGTCTCACCGGTCGTGCTGGTCTTGGCCGTCACCGAGCGGCCGGATTTTTTCAAATCCTCGATGGATTGGATATCCGAATCCTTACGGACAAGCAGGGCGAGGCCGGTGAATGCGTAGGGGTTTGAAAAATCGATCGACTGCCGGCGCTCATCGGTCGCGGTAATGGACGAGAGTATTAGATCGACGTTGCCCGTCTTGAGCGCGGGGATCAGCCCGGAGAATTCCATCGGTACGATCTTGAGCGGGCGACCGAGATCTGCGGCGAGTGCTTCCGCAAGCCGGACCCCCACACCATCGGGATTGCCCGCCTTGTCCTGCATTTCGAAGGGCGGGTAGCTCAAGTCCATGCCCACTCGCAAGACGGCACCCTCACCGGATTGCTTGGATTTTTCGGTGCAGCCAGAGAGGGAGAGCCCACACATGGCAAGAATAAGGAAGCGGCGCCGCAGTAACATGCCAGCAGACTAGCTTGAAACGTGCTGGACGGAAGGACCGAGTTTTAAAACGCGTCACGAATGCCAAATCTCTGAAACAGGGTGGCACTTCAATTCTCAGGAGTGAGATGATCCGACTTTGCGCAAAATCTCACCAAGCCGGGTGAAGTGGCTTTCATCAAAGCCGATCGCCTGCTTCAGGAAAAAATCTCTTTCGAGCAGATTGTCGATGTCCGCAGCTTTGTCCCGAGCCTTGTCATCGATCAAGCCGCGCATCCAAGGGTAGAACACTCCGACTGGCACCGGATAGTCACTGCCATGAATGAAACGATCTTGGAAATCGCACTTCAGGATCTTGAGAAACGCTGCGCTGCGGAAGGGCGTATTCAAGGCACTCGTATCTGCATAAAGATGAGGAAACTCAGCCATCATGCTCACCAAGTGATCAAAGTAATCCTGGTCAGAAATCGCACTGCGACTGGCAGCATGCGCGGCGATGACTTTCACTCCGATTTCAAGGGGGCGGCGCAAGTACTCAGGATCTTGATAGAGTGCATTGGCGACTGGCACCGTCATTTCGCCACCGGTATGTGCCAACATTGGCAAACCTGCGGCCGCCATTTTTTCCCAAAACGAATCGTACTGCGGCAGAGAACAATTTACATTCAGGCAGTTCGGCAGCAACTTCAATGCCCTTGCGCCTCGCCCCAAGCAGTGATCCAGCATTTCTAAGGCATCGCGCCTTGCGGGATGCAATGAAATGGCCGGAAGAAATTCCGGATGTCGTTCACAAACCGAAAAAAGGTAATCATTCGGCACATGGAACGAGCCAAACTCTCTCCTGCTGCCATCCTCATCATAAACCTCGTCTTGCGCTAACAATAAGGCATAGTCCAACGAGGAAGTTTGTAGCATCTCGACAATCTGGGCTACGTAAACCTCGTCGAAATCTTCGTG
>JANPAU010000086.1:0-2278 GCA_031430055.1 Akkermansiaceae bacterium
GCCGCTTCCGGATTGATTTCAGGCACGACCAGAGGCACGTCTGCTTCCATCCGAAAGGCGGAAGAATTATCAATCACCACCGCACCCGCCGCAGCGGCGGAAGGACCGAACTCGAGAGAAATTCCACCACCTGCACTGAAAAGCGCGATGTCCACGCCTGCGAACGAATCGTGCGTCAGTTCTTCAACAATGATTTCCTCGCCCCGGAAAATCATCTTTTTCCCTGCGGATCGGGCGGAAGCGAGAAGCTTCAACTTGCGGAGTGGGAAATTCCGTTGCTCGAGGCAAAGGAGCATTTCTACGCCGACGGCACCTGTCGCACCTACGATGGCTACATGGGGATGATTCATATGATGGAGGCCGGAGTCTTTTGCCGGAGCGCGGAGCATAACCTCTTCCCGCCCTCTGGCAACCGATTCGTTTCTCGATGTGGTGAGCGGTAAATCCGTCACTTGCCGCCAGCTGGTATCAGGCGCACCAAGCGGTCAGGGCCGTTCAAGACCACATAGATCAGTCCGTCTGGCCCCATCGCCACATCGCGGACTCTGCCAACGTTTTTGAAGATGATTTCCTGAGAGACGACCTTCTTGCCCTCGATTCGCACGCGACGGATTTCTTGTTGGGCGAGAGCTCCCACGAGCAGGTCGTTTTTCCATTTCGGGAATTTGTCACCGGTGTAGAAATCCAGTCCGCAGACGGCGATGGAGGGCACCCAGAAGGCGATAGGTTGTTCTACACCTTCCATTTCGGTCACCGATTCGAGCTTTTTGCCGTCCGGGCCGTCATAGCTCATCGGTGTCCCGTCGTAGTTCATGCCGAGGGTGACTTTTGGCCAGCCATAATTTCTACCGGCAAGCACGAGGTTCAATTCGTCGCCACCGCGTGGGCCGTGTTCGGTGTCGTAGAGTGTGCCATCGCGTGGATCCATGGCGAGTCCCTGTGGGTTTCGGTGTCCATACGACCAGATGCTAGGGATGGCGTCTTTGGTTTTTACAAACGGATTGTCCTGCGGCACGCGACCGTCGTCATGGAGGCGATGGATCTTGCCGTTAGGCCGAGTGAGATCTTGCACCTCCATCATGCCACCGCGCTCACCGATGACGAAATAGATATATCCTTGGTCGAATACGAAACGGGTTCCGAAGTGCACGCCCGCACCTGATCGGAATTTGGGATCAGGCCGGTAGATCCATTCTTGATCGATCCATTGATGATCTTTGATCCGGCCACGGACGACGGCGGTGATGCTGCGGACATCGTCTTTGCCCTTATCCTTTTTCTCGCGGGCACCGTCTGAAAATCCGAGATAGACCCAACCATTCTTCGCGTAGTCGGGATGGATTGCGACTTCCAGCAGCCCGCCTTGACCGTGATCGATCACCTCAGGGATTCCCTCGATGATGGTAGGGTCTAACTTATCTTCGGTAGTGATCAATCTCAGTTGGCCGGACTTTTCCGTGACGAGCTTGCGACCATCAGGAAGAAAGGCGATGGCCCATGGGTTTTTGAGTCCATTGTCGACGAGGGTCTCAATTTTATAGTTTTCTAACTCGGTCTTGGTGACTTTGTCCGGCGAGGGCGTCGGAAAGCTTTTGTTTTTCGTGAGTGCTTCCTTTTCGTTCTCCCGCAGAAAAATGACAAGCGATCGGATTTGGTCCTCGGAGAGAATGTTTTCCCATGGATTCATGCCGAGTTGGAGATTTCCTTTGGCAATCGATCGATAGATGTCGGCATCCGAACTGCCATGCTTCCATTCGCCGTCCACCAAGGATCCACCCACTCCGCCTTCGAAGTTTCCACCATGGCAGCTCCCGCAATGCTGACCGTAAAGTGCTTCTACCTTGATCTTCTGAGCTGAGGCGAAGCTGCATAAAACAAGTAGTAAAATAGGAAGTGCGCGCATAGGGAAGAGTGTGTTTTAGAGGCTCGGAAACGCAACTGGAGAATCGCATTTGTCAAAAGTTTTCAAAAATCCCACTCGACGCCGACCCACAGCGATCGGGGTGAACCCACCGTGCGAATGCCATCGCTGCTCAGTCCCGTTTGCACGTCCTCGTTGAAGAGGTTTTCAATTCGGACTTGGTAGAGAGCTCTCGCTGTTTGCCATGTGGCCCCGATCCGGACGGTCGAGAAGTTGGAAAGCGAGCGAGTGGCGAGGGCATCGTCGTATTGTGACGCTCCGTATTCGCAGCCTGCAAATACGCTGAATTTTTCTGTCGCTTGCCACTGACCGTTGGCGATCAGGCGCAAATCCGGTGCTTGAGGGAAGGGCTTGCCG
>JANPAU010000087.1:0-17786 GCA_031430055.1 Akkermansiaceae bacterium
CGTCGCCAGGTATATGCCCGGCTCCAAGCAATTGGAGCCGGGCTCTTTTTTGCCTAAATAGCGGGAAATCCTTCGACAAGTTTCCTACTGATTTAACTGCCTAAGAAATTCTAGGGAGCGAGGACGGCAGCGATTTGAAACAAGGCTGCGAAGAGAATTAGCTGTATACTACCCAATGCCAAGAGCCGATTGAAAGCTGGCCCTGGAGGAAAGCTCAATACGCCCCAGATAATTCTGAGTCCGATCAAGAAGACTGGGGTTCCAGCAATTGCCAATGTAGGCTGGTTTAATGCGATCCAACCCAAGCCCAAGAACACCGCCAGTTTGACTTCAAGCCAGATGATGGCCACGGCAAACTTGGGTCCAAATCGGACGGCAAGTGTATGCTTGCCCGTTGAAGCATCCTCTTCTCGATCCCGCAAGTTGTTGATTGAGATGAGGATTGCAGAGAGTAAACCGATCTGTAGTCCCAGTAATATTGCCTCACGTGGGCAATTGCCAGTTTGAATAAATACCGTGCCGCTGACCGCCACCAATCCAAAAAAGAGAATGACAAATAATTCACCCATCCCGCGATAGGCCAGGGGAAATGGTCCGCCGGTGTATCCGTAGGCCAGAAACAATGAGGGGATACCAATGGCGACAATTGGCCATCCACGGGCTTGAAATAGCACAACTCCGCAAAATACGGCGAAGACGAGGAAGCCTATGGCAAATTGTAAAACGGTCCGTGACTTGAGCATTCCCGAAGCGGTGACCCGGGTAGGTCCAAGCCTGCGATCTGTATCAGCCCCCTTTTTTGAATCGATCGCATCGTTAAAAAAATTGGTGGCAATTTGGATCGCGATTGCCCCGCCAAAAGTGCAAAGCGCGAGGATCAAATCGAATTTACCAGTGAGCTTCCAAGCGAGGACGCAGCCAGCCCAGACCGGAACGATTGCAGCAGGAAGTGTCTTGGGTCGGGACGCTAGAAAGCAGGCTTTGAAGGTGGAAACAGTCACGCGCGGAGTGAAGCTTGAGCCGAGTGATGAATCGATATCATTATGTTGTTAATACGGCAAATTTCTCCAAACGATGAAATTGTTCAAAACCAGTATTTAAAGACAAATTACCGAAGATTTTACGCCTCACAGGGCGTTTGCTTGGCTGAGCTATTCTTGAACAAGGCATGCAGTTGTGATGATTTTCACGGATTTTTCGCGATGATCTCAGTAATAATCGAAGACGTCGTTGAGTGATTCAAACTCACCGCCACAACTCATCTCATGCGCCAAGACCAAGAACTCAACACTCGTCGCTCTGGAAGTGGCGGACTCCCATCCGGGCATCGATTCGCAGCCGGGCGTCTGCGGTGGCTCGGTTTTAAACCCGATGCACGAGCCGCTCGGACGAGCCGTCGGGACCTCCCGGGAAGTCATCGAATCGCTTGGCGGAGGCGATGACCAAAAAAGCGGTGAAAATCTCCACGCATTGATCCATTTTCCGGGTTGCCAAACCCATGGAAGCCAGATTAAGTTGCGCCTGCCACAGGCACAAAAGCCTCATAGTGTAATGGTAACACCGCAGATTTTGATTCTGTTATTCAAGGTTCGAGCCCTTGTGAGGCTACTTTTTGAAGGGGAAAATCAAAATTCCTCGCCGGCCAAGTGCCTTGATTTACCCGCCCAAACTGGCGATCACACTTTCCGCTTCCGCGATGAATAGATCCACCATCGGTGGGCGCTCGCCGCTGATAATGCTAGAACAACACCGTTCTCAAGGATCGCCCATGGATCAGGCACCACTCATTTTATGCAAAGCGTAGTTGTCGACAAACCCTACACCTTCATCCCGCCGCGTTTCAGTCGATTTTGGCATGGGCTGGTGCGGCGGATCTTGCCTTACCATCTAAGAAAGGAACACGGAATTGCAGCGGTCGAGTGCATCGGTTCCGAGAAACTACGAGCCTCTCTCGATGCCGGATACGGTATTATGTTAGTCGCAAATCATTGCCGCCCTTGCGATCCAATGGTTCTCGATTCGCTCGCTACCGAGGTGGCCCGTCCCTTCCATGTCATCGCCAGTTGGCATATCTTTGTGACGAGTAAGCTGCAGGGTTTCCTGTTGCCAAGGATGGGTGGATTCAGCGTCTATCGTGAGGGAATGGATCGCGAATCGCTCAAGTGTGCGATCAAGATCGTAGCCGATGGAAAGAATCCGTTAGTCATCTTCGCTGAGGGCATTATCACCCGTTGCAACGACCGCTTAGTCAATTTTATGGAGGGGCCGGCATTCATGGCACGCGCGGCGGCGAAGCAGCAAAAGGAAGGAAAAGTCGTCATCCACCCTGTGTTCATCCGCTACTTCTTCGAGGGTGATTTACAAAAAACCGTCATCCCCGTGATCGAGGAAATTGAAAAGCGTCTCTCATGGCAACCGCAGACACAGCTTCCACTGCGCGAACGCATCCGTAAGGTCGGCGATGCGTTGTTAGCTCTTAAAGAAATCGAATACTTCCAAGTGCCTCAGCAAGGAAATTTTCCCGAGCGGCTGAAGCGGTTGGAGGACCACCTACTCATTCCTCTGGAAAATCAATGGAGCGCCGGTCGACACGATGGTGACATCATGGCCCGCATCAAACGCCTGCGCACCGCCATCCTGCCAGACATGGTGAGCGGCGATCTATCTGAATCCGAGCGAGCAGCGCGCTGGCGGCACCTCGCCGAGGTCTATCTTGTCCAACAGCTCCACGGTTATCCGGGCGATTACATCGAAAATCCCACTCCTGAGCGCATTCTTGAAACCGTCGAGCGCTACGAAGAAGATCTGACCGATGTCGTTCGCCCCCACTTTCCAATCCGCGCCGTCATCACCGTAGGCGACGCAATCGAGATCAGCACCGCGAGAGATCGCTCGCAAGACCCCGATCCCGTGACCACCCAAGTCCGGGAGCAAATGGAAAAGCTATTAGAATCCTCGCAGGCCCAACGCAGAATCATCCCCACTGGCACTGAGGAACTTTCATGAACCCCATTAGATCACGCTTCGACGTCATTTAAGGACGCGCAAAACAATCAACTACCGAATTTTAAATTCGACTTCTACGCTTGTTTGCGCGCACCAAAGGGCGGATGCAAGGACACGCCACATCACCTGATGCCATGGAGACTCTGGGGGGAATGGCGGCTGGCCTGGTTCAGGCGGGAGCTGTGATCGCGTTGGTGGGCGGCTTGGGAGCAGGGAAGACCCACTGGACCAGGGGGTTTGTGGCGGGCATCGGCTCGACGGTGGAGGTGACGAGTCCGACATTCGGACTGATTCACGAATATCTGGATGGCAGGCTGCCGGTGTTTCACCTGGATTTCTATCGACTCGATTCTGCGGCGGAACTGATCGCCTTGGGCTGGGACGAGCTGATGGATCAGGAGGGCGTCATCATCGCGGAGTGGGGGGATAAATTCCCCGAACTGCTGCCAGCGGACGCTATCTGGCTACACTTCACCGTGGAAGACGATGGCAGCAGACGTGTGCGAAAGGTAGATTCAAAGAGCGCCACCTAGCGCACCGGCGGAATTGAGTAATCCTCCTGCGCTATTCACCAAGCTTCCCGCCGAGCGACCAAGCGCCATTGGTAATCCGCAGGAGCTGAGTGACAAAATCAGTGCTGCAAGTGCGGAATATTTGAGGATTCTTTTCATTTCACGGGGAGCTTCTCCATTCGGCATCCGGAGTCAAGCGGCAGAAACGAGGAGTCGTCTAGGGGGTGATGTTTTGACTCTGGGATGGGTGAAGCTTTGGATTCATTCAGCTCCAACATGATTGGGGGGAGACGCAGGCAGGAATGCCTGTGTCTCCTGTCCGGCGTTATCACCCGCAGGAACGGATGAAATTATTCAGGGATCGAGTCGTAGACTTGTGCCAAAGAAAGCACTGTGTAGGCGGTCACAAGGACGGGGTTCGACTCCATCCAGCGGCCGTTGTCATTGAGCCAGGATCCATTTTCGCGCTGAGAGCTGAGTATTTTTTCACCGAGTTCCATGCGCCAGTCCACTTCCTTGCCGTCGGCGAGCTTGAGCATGCCGATGTTCGCAGCGGTGAGTGCTTTGGACATGGTCTGATAGTAGTAAAATAAGCCCTGTGCGCCCATGCCGGGGTTCTCGCTGGTGGTGTAGTTCTTGCCGAGCCATTCCTTCACGGCGACCACGCGGGGATCATCTGCGCTGAGCTTGGCATAGATGAATGAGAGTAGTCCGGCATAGGAAATGGAGCCGTATGAACGGAGTGCGGTGGTGCCGTCGGGTAGGATGTCTTCGCCGGCTTTTGTTTCATTCGGTCCGTAGATGAAGCCGCCTTTGTTTTTGGGATCATCGGATGCCCAATCGCGGTCGTTCGTCTGTTGGAGATTCTGGCAGCGGGAAAGGAAGGTGACGGCGGCGTCCCAATCGAGGTCCGGTTGGTCGCCGTGTTTGCCGTCTTCGATGACCTTTTTGGAGAGGGCGAGTGCCTCGATGGCGAGGTAGGTGTTGGACATGTCTGAGCGGTCGTTTTTCGAGCCGTAGCCGATGCCGCCGTCGTTCGGATTGTCGGTTTCCTTTTTCTGGCCGATGTCCCACTGCTGGCCGATGAGGTGATTGCGTGCCTTGACGATGGCGGTTTCGTATTTCGCGTCCAGCGTCGCCACCATGGCGGTTACGGAGGTGGCGGTGTTATAAACCGTGAGTCCCCGGTTGTAGATGCCGCCGTCTTCTTTTTGCTGGGCGAGCAGCCAGGCGAATCCTTTTTCAATGTGCGCAGGCCTGGGTGCCTTGCGATCCAGATTCGGATCGCGGCTGGCGGCGGTCAGAGCGAGCGCGGTGAAGGCGGGAGTGCCTTCGTCGTCCCAATAGCCGCCGGGTTTCTGCTGGGATTTGAGCCAAGTATTGCCGCGGGCGATGGACTGGCGAATCTCTTGCTTGAGTGATTCGTAACGATTCGGGTTCTTCTCAGCTGCCGAGCCGATGGCGGTGCCGAGGATGATGAGGGTGGATAGAAGTTTCATGGTTTCGGGATAGAAGTTTCGTTAGGGTAAGGAGCGATGATGACGGTGACGTTTGTTCCTACGGGGGGAATTCTTTTTGGAAATGCCATCCAGACGGTGTCGTCGCTATTGTCACCGCCGGGATAGTTGATGAGTGCCTGCATCGACAGGAAGATGGCGGCGATCTCGCCACTGGTTTCCGCATTGAATTTGCCCTCGTAGAAATCTGATCCTCCATAGACCCATGGTCCGGCGGCCATAGTGGTGGATTTCACGGCGTGTTGGATCCATTCATTGACGGGTAGGCGGTGGGATTTGCCATTGTCGGACCATTCCACTTCGATGGTCACCCTTGCAGCGGCTTTGATCTCCGCAGGGACTTCCGGGTAGTGATCGGAGGTACCGCCGGTCTCGTTAGGCAGCGGGTAGAGTTCTTTGGATGCGGTGTAGTTGAGGAGGGTGAAGGCGAGATTGAGATGAGTGGGTGAAATCTCGGTGGACAGGAGTGACTCGTGAACCTTGCCATTTTGGTGGACGATGAGGAATTCTAGGAGTCCCTCGGTCATGTTCACTTTTGACGGAAAGCGGATTTCCCGCGATTTTTGGTCGAAAATGACCTCGCCGACTTGATAGCGGGTCGAATCGAGTTTTTTCACCGATGGGGAGATAGGCGTGTCCGCTTGGTCGGGGGGTGGCAAGGACTTGGGCTCGACTGGCGAGCGTTCCATTGACCAGGCGAGAGAGATGCAGAGAGGCAGGAGGATAAGGGATGTGAAGTGCATATATTGGTAGATATAACGTAGGAGTGGCAGGGGAAATTAGGGTGATTTACGGTTTTTCCGGTTTTTTTAAGGAGAGATTCATGGCGGTGGCAAACTCACTCCAACAAAGCCGGGTGATCCGAGAATCGAGAGCCTCTCGTGGGTCATCACCATCGAGTAACTTCGCGGGTGGGGTGTAGGTTGTTTTGATGCTCAGGTGGTTGCAGATGAGCAAGAATACGGTTTTGAGGACGTCGTGGCGCAGGGTTTCTGCGGAATCTACCGTGAAGGAAAGGACTTCAGTGCTGGATTTTTTACTGTCGGAGCCGGTGAGCCAGAGGGCGATCGGCACTGGGCCTTTGTTGGCGCTGCTTGCTTTGCCGATGATCACGGAGGTTTTGACTTTGACGATGCCGGACGATGCCCGTTCGAGATCGCGGGCGACAATCTCAAGAATGGAGATGAGAGGTTTTGCGAGTTTTTTACCGGTGCTTGCGCGCAGAGTGATCACGGTGGCGGTCTCGGGCTTTAGGTTCCACTCAGGCAAGGTCGATCGCAGGCGCTTGATCGCGGCAGTGGCGGCGGCTCGTTGTGGCTCATCGGGTTTGGCGAGATCCAGCACCCGCTCCCAGGCCAGTAAGCCCCTGCGCAGCTCACTTTGTTCCTCAAGAGCGGTCGCGAGTTCGATGAGATAGGCTGCGCCCCGGGGCGAGAATTCACCGTAATTTTGAAGCGCCAGCGGAGCTTTCAGGTCTCCCAGATCGATGGGGAGCTTGGCTTCCAAGAGCGGTGCGGGGGGCGGTTCCGGTGCCGACATCACGACGGGAGCGGAAATTGCATCATCGAGTTGATCGGCGCGCGGCAATGACGATTCCACCTTGATGCGGATTTCCTGCAGCCTCGCTTCGGACGGCGGAGTCATGAAATCGAGGCTCCGGGTGTGGGTCCACCAGACGCCCCCGACGACCGCCAGGACGAGTAGGATAACCACTGGAATGGGAACGCGCACGCGGGCAAGATGGCGCGGTCTGTCCCGCCGGGAAAGCGGAAATCACGGTCACCATGAAAAACAAAACACCCCCACTCGGCAAACCGGGCGGGGGTGTTTTGAGAAAAACCTAATTCCGAGGAATTACTTGTTGCCGGCGCTCTTCACGAGGAGAGCGCGCTTACCGACGCGTTCGCGGAGGTAGTGCAGCTTGGCGCGACGGACTTTGCCACGGTTGGTGACTTCGATTTTAGCGATCCGCGGGGTGTGCAGTGGGAAAACCCGCTCCACGCCTTCGCCATAGGAAATCTTGCGGACGGTGAATGCGGCATTCACGCCGGATCCGCCTCGTGCCAATACGATGCCAGCGAAGATCTGGACGCGTTCTTTACCACCTTCCACAACTCGGCAATGCACCTTCACGGTGTCACCGACGTTGAACTCGGCAACGTCTTGCTTCAATTGCTCTGACTCGATTTTCTTAATGATATGCATGGGGTCCTCCTTGGCGGAAAATGAATGTGCTGCCTGCGCTGTCCTAGCCGTATGCCCTGATGCGCGGGGCGGGAGAGCTACTGGATCAATTTCGCAATTGCAACCGCGAAATTGCGACTCATTTAATGTTTTCCATAAACTGCCGCCGGATCGAATGATTTTCCGCCGCCGATTGACTCCAATTTCGCTGCTCCGCCGCCTTCAGCCGCAGTGACTTTGCGGTAAAAACACGAGTTCCGGCCGGTGTGGCAGGCCCCGGCGCCGATTTGCTCGACCAAGAGGACCAACGCGTCCTGATCGCAGTCTGTCCGGATTTCCACAATCCGCTGAATGTGGCCTGAAGTCGCCCCTTTATGCCAAAATTCCTGCCGCGAGCGTGACCAGTAAACCGCCTCGCCGATTTCCAGCGTCCGTCGCAGAGATTCTTCGTTCATGTAAGCCAGCATCAGCGGCTCACGCGTCGTCGCATCCATCGCCATCGCCGGAATCAAGCCATCTCCGTCGAACTTCGGGGAGAAATCCGCCCCTTCTTCGATCTCCACTTTTCCACCCCGTGGGGTGAACACGTTCTGCGTATCCATGGCGGGACCGTGAAACGCCGCCTCCGAGCTGTCCAGTTTTTCCGCCGCGCTGCTATGCAAAAGCAGATGAGGCGAGTGCGAGTATTCCGAATACGGGAAAAAGACGGATCATAGGGCTGCGTAAGCGTAGCTTTCTGGCTGATGCTGCCAAGAAGTTTGTTGGTGAGGCTTCAGGTCATCAACATCGACGTGCCATGGCTTGCGCTCCGGGCCGAGAAGAATTTGCCGGAATGAGGATCGGCACTGGCCAATGGCAGGCATGCCATTTAGTCAATCCCCGTGCCACGTGAGTCAGACATCCGGAATCGTCCGAAGGCGGTGTTTGCGTGGCTGTGGTTGGTTTTTTTCCTGCAAGGCATGACACCAGGCTTCTGGTTGCCGGCCATTACCAATATTCTGGAGGCTAAAGGCTTGAGCGCTTGGGTCGCCTTGGTCTTCATCGTGCCGCCGCTCTGCTCGCTCGTTTCACCCTTGATCGGCGGGGCGCTGGCGGACCAACGAATCGCCGCCAATCGCTTGTATGTATGGACTTCGTTGATCTCCGCCGGGATTCTTTTGGCGGCATTTGCGGCGCTTGATGCTAACTGGAATCCTTGGTGGTTCGTTGGGCTTCTCGGTGCGTATTCGTTGTTTTCCGGGCCATCTTGGGGAGTGCTTACCACCATCGCGCTGACCAATCTCACCGATGGTGAGCGCTATTTCCCTCTGGCCAGACTCGGCGCAACTCTTGGCTGGATGTTAGCCGGAGTGCTGACCAGTTACGTGCTCCATGCCGATACCAGCCCCGTCGCCGGCTATGCCTCCGCCGGGACTCGATTTTTCAGTGGCCTGGCGGGATTGATGCTGCCTCATACCCCGCCGTTAGGGCGTGCCACTTCTTGGCAAAGTCGCTTGGGGTTCGATGCCTTCAAGCTGATGAAACAACGTGATCATTGTGTGTTTTTCATCGTAACGGCGCTTTTCTCGGTGCCGCTCACGGCGTTCTACATGTATGCGCCGGAGTTGCTCAGGCATTTGGGCGATCAGCGCTCGACGGCGACGATGACCATCGCGCAGATCTCCGAAGTCATCGCTATGCTGCTAGTTGGTTCGGTGATGTTGCGCTTCCGGGTGAAGACGGTGCTACTCTGGGCGTTAGGACTCTCCATATTGCGCTTCGGCATGAGTGCCTATGCCGGAGCCAGCGGCTTGATTTCATGGCACATCGCAGGCATCGCCATGCATGGGATGTGTTACACGTTCTACTTCATTACTGCCCAAGTTTTCCTTGATCGGCGGGTGGACCCCGGCCTGAGAGGGCAAGCGCAAGGACTGCTATCCTTGGTCACGAGTGGCCTCGGTCCGCTATTCGGTGCCTTGGTTTGCGGTTGGCTGCGGACCCACTACGTGGATGACGCAGGCCACGGTTGGATGGAATTCTGGGCCACCCTTGCCGCGATGATCGGCGTCTGCTTCGTGATCTTCGCGGTCTTTTACCGTGGCCTCGGGAAACGGCCGGCTACCGCCTAGCGAGCGTATATCCCGCAAGCGGCGAGCACCGCACAAGGGCCTCCGGTGATGCCCACGGGTGGAATGACAAGGGCAACTTTCTCGCCGTTCACCTTGAGGCAAGCGTGACCCGCAGCGGCTTCCAAGCCTTGCTGATAGAAGGGCGCGGTAGGCAGTGGATCGCGTTGGATCATGGAGGTCTCCGAAAATTCTGCGAGGTGAGTCTTAAAAATGAATCCCGGAATCTCCACTTGTGCCGAGGCGTGTTCGGCGGTGATTTCGATGGTGATATTCCCAAGAATCGCCGGTGCGCCCTCAAACGGAGTTCCGACGAAAATGTGGTTTGCAAAGTAAGCGGCCACAGCGACATCGCTGCTCACGAAGCCAAAGGCGAGCGGGGCTGCGGCGGGGTCCGGTTGCCAGAAAATCATCCCGCCTGGCGCGGAGCCAACCGGGGTATGCACCATGCGTGCGACATGCACGATTACGTTTGGCATCGTGAGTTCCTCACTCGTTTTTGCAATGAGATCCACTCCACCTTCCCAAGACATCCAATTGTTTATAGCCATATCGAATACGGTAAAATTTCTGATCACTCGGTCAAGCGCGTTCACGGGCAGTATCCCTTGTGGCGCAATTCATTTTACCTTTGGTTAGTCCGAAATCGTCGAACAGGTAATGTTAAGTCAGACGCTCAGGGTGGAGCGTGGTGCGAGCGAGTTGTGGAGGGTGCCGTTTCTAAACTCGCGGTCACGCAGCCAGAGGAAGATGACGGGGGTGACGATGAGGATATGAATGAGGCTGGAAATCATTCCACCGATGACGGGTGTAGCCAGCGGTTTCATGATTTCCGCGCCTTGGCGGTGGCTCCACATGATAGGCAGCAAGCTGGCGACGATGGTGGCGACGGTCATGACCTTCGGCCGCAGGCGGAGGCGCGCACCGTCTTTTACGGCTTGCACGAGATCTTCGTAGGTGAAGGCCGCGCCTTTTTCCAACAGGCGGGCTTTCACGGTTTCCTCCAGATAGACAACCATCACCACTCCGGTTTGTACAGCGGTGCCGAACAGCGCGATGTAACCCACCCAGACGGCACCATTGAAGTTATAGCCCAACATTTTCTGTAATAACACCCCGCCGCTGAGAGCGAATGGCACGGCAAGCATGACGTGCGCGGCTTCCAGGGCGCTGTGATAGACGAAGTAGAGCAGGACGAAGATCACTAACATCACCATCGGGAAGACGAGTAACATGGTTTTGGTGAAACGCCGTTGGTTCTCGAACTCGCCGGTCATCTTGTAAGTCATGCCTTCCATGTCGATGGTCTTGAGCTTTTGCTCGATCTCCTCGACGAAGCCACCGAGATCCCGGTCCTGCACGTTTGCTTGGACGTAAGACCGCAGCAGGCCGTTCTCGGAAGCAATTTCGTTAGCCCCGATCTCGCGGGTGATCTTGGCGACCATGCCGAGGGGGATGTAAGGGACGGTTTCCCCATTGCCGCTGGCGGTCGGAGTCACGGCAGTCGGAGCAGAGCCGCTTCCCATTCCTCCCATGCCGCTGGAAGGCGAGGTGGGAGCAGCGCTCATGCCGGGTTTCGCGGCGACGAGAATGCGGCTGAGTTTCTCGATGTCGTCGCGCTCACTTTGCTGGACGCGGATTTGAATGGGGAAACGTTCGCGGCCTTCGATGGTGGTGCTGACGTTTTTCCCGCCGATAGAAATCTCGACGGCGTCCAGCACGTCTTTGGCGCTCAACCCGTAGCGAGCCATGGCTTGGCGGTCCACCTTGATGTTAAGATAGGGCTTGCCTTGCACGCGTGAGGCGGAAACACCCGCCGCGCCATCGATTTCGTTGACGATCTTCTCGATCTCGAACGCCTTGCGCTGAATTTTGTCAAGATTGTCGCCATAGATCTTCACTCCGACCTGTGCGCGGATGCCGGTGTAGAGCATGAGAATGCGGTTCTCGATGGGTTGGAGAAATGCCGGGACATAGCCTGGGACTTGTTTCATTTTATCCGTTAGTTCGGCTTTAAGTTTTTCCACGGTCATGCCGTCGCGCCAATCTGGATTGCGTTTCACGCGGAATTTTCCGTTGGGGATGTATTCCGGCTTGAGCATGATCGTGGTCTCTAGCATCTCAGTCGGCGCGGGATCGGTGGCGGTCTCGAAGCGACCGAGCTTGCCTGCTACACTGGCGACTTCCGGCGTTTGGGAAATGACTTTGTCCTGCCATGACATGACGCGTTGGATTTCCTTCAGCCCGGTTTTAGGCATCATCACCGGCATGTAAAGGAGGCTGCCTTCATTGAGCGGTGGCATGAATTCCTTGCCGAAGCCGGTGACCAGATCCGCAGTGCGTGCATAGCCCTTGTCGCGGATTTGTTTCACGATACTACGCGGCAGACCGAAGGCTTCAAGCAAGGCGAAGGCGAGGATGAGCATGGCGAGGCTGACGACTGTTTTCCGGTGTCCCAGCGCCCAATTGAGTGTGGGTTCGTAAAGCCGAAGCAGGAACTTCATGACGATGTTCTTGTCCTCCGAGTGAAAGGGCCCGCGCACTAGCACCGAGCAAAGTATGGGAACCAGAGTGACAGCTAACAAGGTGGAGCCGATCATCGCGAAGGTCTTGGTGAATGCCAGAGGATGGAACAATTTACCTTCTTGTCCGGTGAGCGCGAAGACTGGAACGAAGGCGAGGATGATGATCGCCATGGCGAAGAAAATCGGGCGGCCAACTTGTTTGCAGGCGATGAGCGTGGTTTCCCAAGTTTCCTGAGAAGTGAGCTTCCCGCCTTTTTCATCTTCCGCTTTTTCACAATGCCGAAGCACGTTCTCCGTCACGACGATGGCGGCGTCCACCAGCACACCGATGGCGATTGCGATGCCGGTTAGAGACATGATGTTGCTGGTGATTCCGAATTCCTTCATCAGCAAGAATGAAATGAGAATGGAAATGGGCAGCGGCAGGGTGACGATGAGGATACTGCGGAAGTGCCAGAGGAAAATGATGTGAGCGAGAGTGACCAAGATGATTTCTTCGATGAGTGCGTGCTTGAGTGTATCGATGGTGTTGTCGATGAGTTCGCTGCGGTCATAGAATGATTTGATGGTGATGCCGGGTGGTAAACTGGGCGCGATCTGGGCGATTTTTTCCTTCACCCGCTCGATGACTGCCTTGGCGTTTTCACCGGTGCGCATGACCACGGTGCCGCCGACAGCCTCGTGGCCGTTGATGTCGAGCGTTCCGCGGCGGAAGTCACCGCCGATTTGAACGGTGGCGATGTCTTTCAGATAGATCGGCGTGCCGTCCACGGCTTTGATTGTGACCAACTCCAAGTCCTCCGGGCTAGTGATGAGGCCGATGCCGCGCAGGACGAACTCGGCTCCATTTTCCTCCACGGTCTTGCCGCCGACGTTGAGATTCGCGTTTTGGACCGCAGAGAGCACCTCCATCATGGTCACATTCGCCGCACGCATCTTGTTCGAGGAGAGTTCGATTTGATACTGCTTCACGAATCCCCCGATGCTGGCGACTTCCGCAACGCCTTGGACGCTGGCAAGCTGATAGCGGATATACCAATCCTGCACGGAGCGGAGCTTGGCGAGATCGTAGCCGCCGTTTTCAGCCTTCGCGGGATCGACATGTAGGTAGTATTGATAGATCCATCCGAGGCCCGAGGCATCCGGGCCAAGCTGTGGGGTGACGCCCTCTGGCATCGCGCTTTGAAGGAAATTCAGGCGTTCCAAGACCCGGGTTCTCGCGAAATAGGTGTCCACATCATCCTCGAAGATGATCGTGCTGAGCGAGAACCCGAACATGGAGGTGGCGCGCACTTCCTTCACGCCACTGAGCCCCTGCAAGCCGGTGGTGAGCGGATAGGTCACCTGGTCCTCGACTTCCTGCGGGCTGCGACCGGCCCACTCGGCATAAACGAGCACTTGGTTTTCCGTGAGGTCCGGGACGGCATCCACGGGAGTTAGAAAAACGGCGCGGATGCCCAGTGCGACGAGCAGCAGGGTGGCACTGGCAACGATGAACCGGTTTTTCAGGCTCCATTCGATAACTCGCTCGATCATGGTTCGATTTCCTTTCCACATTCTAGCATCTCTGCGCCGAAGTAGGGATTCGCGCCCTTACGCTTGCCGGTTTGGAGCCAGCGGCCTTTTTTGGGAACATCGGGAAGCGCTTGGTCGACCATCGGACATTCCCAGATTTGTACGTTAGGGAAGTCCTTGAGCTTGCGGAGTGGCTCGATGATGGCGGCGGCGGCCATCGAGAATGAATGGAATGCGGTACGCGCGTTTTTCAGATCCTCGGAACCGTGGAAATGGCTGGAATTGCCGAGAGCATTGAGGTTTTCCTTGGGAACGGAAAGAGTTGCGAGGGCTTTGGTGAATTCCCCGGTGGCCTTCATCGTGGGTTCGCTGGCCTTGTTGAAACCGGCCAGATCATCGGCAGCGAGAGCGGCGGACATGGCATCGGCCACGCGGATGAAATTGGCGATGAGCTTAATTTGTTCAGCAGTTAGCTCCGCGGTCATGGCGACTGGCATTGGTTCTTCGACCACCGGCGACATGAACGCGCGGTTCATTTCCGCCTGGCCGTCGATGAGAAGATTGCCGTTGGTGACGACCTTGTCGCCCGCATTGAGACCGGATAGGATTTCGACGAGCGAGTCGCCGCGGCGACCGATTTTCACCGAGGTCTGTTCATACGCACCGCCTTCGCGGTCGATGTAAACGACAGCTTCGGGACTGGTCTGGATGACGGCAGAGCGCGGAACCGTTAGGACGGCGGGCGCATCCACATTCACTGCGCCGTCCGCATAGAGGCGGTGCAGTAGAAGGCGGCGGCCATCGATTTTGGGATTGGGCAGCTCCACGCGCACCTTGGTCGAGCGAGTGGCCTCGTCGAAATTGGGATCGATGAAGGTGACTTTTCCTTGGAAGGATTTTCCGGGGATCGCGGGCGTGCTGACGGTCACGGTTTGACCGGTCTTGATCCATGGCATGTCCTGTTCATAGGCGCGGAACATGAACCACATGTTAGAAAAATCAGCGATTTCGAAAAGTGCTTGGCCGGTGGTGACATATTGGCCTTCATAGACGTTCTGCGCGACGACGGTGCCGCCGATGGGAGATTGAATTTGTGAGGTGAGCGAGTCGGCAGGCTTGTCGGCTACGGCTTCGATCTGTTCGGATGAGAGTCCCATCTGGCGGAGTCGGAGTGCGGTGTTTTTTTTCAGCTCTCCTGTTAGCTGGCGGTATTCGCGTTCGGCCTGGAGGAGGTTCGGGCTGTAGAACTCGGCGAGCGGTTGGCCGGCATCGACTTCGGCTCCGCTGTAGTTGACGTGCAGCTTGTCCACCCGGCCATCGACGTAAGCGGAGAGAACCCGGTGGCGGGTGGCGTCGTCATCGATCATGCCGGCGACTTGTAAGGTGCGGGCGAGCGGCTGGATTTTCGCTTCCGCCGTCTGCACATGGAGGACTTGGATCTGGTTCTGGGTGAGGGCGACGGTGTTTGTGCCGCCGGATTCGTCGAAGCCCTTTTCTCCTTCATAAACCGGGGTGAGTTCCATGCCGCAGATCGTGCAGTGCCCGGGCTTGTCGCTCTTGATCCACGGGTGCATGGCGCTCTGATAGAACGCCGGTTTGCTTTCGGCGGTGGCGGCGGTGAGTGCAGCTGAAGGGGAGAGTTTTTGCAGGGCGAGCCAGGTGCCGCCTGTGGCTAGCAGTGCTGTGATGACGATGGTGAGGAATATTTTCATAATTTCAGCGGTTAGGGACGAGGGTTTGAAGTTCTTCTAGTGCCGCGAGTTGTCTGGCGGTCATGCGTCTTTGCTCAAGACGGATGGCGAAGAGCGTGCGGGCGGAGTCGAGCAGGTCGGTTAGCGGAGCTTTTGAGCTGATCCAGGCGGATTCGATGGTCTTGGTGGCGGTCTGGGCTTTTTGGTGGATTTCGCCGGAATAGGCGCGGGCTTGGGCGGCGGCGTTGGCAGCTTCTGTTACGGCGGTCAGGACCATGGCTGCGATTTCGCGGCGCATGGTTTCCACATCCTGGGTGGCAGAGAGTTCGCGACTTTTCGAGGCATTGATTTTTGCCTGATAGGAAGGGTCGTTGAACCATGGGAGGCTCATCTTCACGCCGATGGTGGTGCTCTTGATGTCGCCGGTGCCGGAGTAGAGTTGGGTATCGATACCGACTGCCACTTCCGGGAGGCGTTCGCGGTCGGCCATGCGAGTTTCCGCGTTAGCTGCGCCCACCATTTCTTTCATGGCGCGCACTTTGGGGCTGGCATGGGGAATTCGGGCGATTTCGCTCCGGGCGAGGGGCACTGGTGGTGGCGTGGCGGGAAGTCTCAGTGCGGGCCAAGGCGATTCGAGCGGGCGGCCAAGTGTCAGGTTGAGCTTCTGGGCGAAGCCTTCGCGGCTTCGGCGGGCGGCGTCCAGCATTTGCATTTCCTTGGCAAGTTCGGTCTCCATGCGGAGCGCGTCGCTGCTAGAACCCATGGGATCGGCTGCCATTTGACGGGCGTTTTCGACCATGGCGGTGAGCCAGTCGATTTGTGATTGCTGGAGGCGGATTGATTCGTCGGCGAGCGCGACTTCGATGGCGGATCGTGAGGCCTCAGCGCCTGCAGCGAGGGAAGAAGTTAGAGCGTTCTGAAATTCCGCACGACCCATGGCCTCGGCTTTGCGGCGCTGGGCGTCAAACATGCCGGGCTTTGGCAGGGCTTGCTCGATACCGACCATGATGTCTCCATCGTCGGAGCGCATCATTTCTGAAGAACCCATGAAGCCTAGGCCGATCATCGGGTCGTTCCACAAGCGGACCGACTTCGTGTCTTGGGTGGCGGCAGCGGCTTTGTAATTTCCTGAGATTGCGGCGGGATGATGGCGTGCGGCCTCAGTCCGCAGTCCGGCGAGGAAGTGCTCATCGACAAGTCGAGTTTCCTGCGCTTGCAGCAGGCTTCCGGCCACGTAGAGGCCGGTAAAAATGAGAAGATTTGATTTCATAATTCATGTGAGTCATTGGACGGAATTTCCAAGTGCCCGGTTCCAGCCGCGAAATGATGCGGCGGAGATGGATGGGCGCAGTTCGCCTGTCGGGGCGCGGACTCAGATGACGAAACGGCAGAAGGCCACGGACAGCGGCACTCCCAGATAACCATTCTTCAGATCCAGACAAAAGGCGCTAAAGACTCCAGCGTCGGCAGAAGGGGAAGTGAAAATTTCAAGCTTGTTCGACTCGGTGGTTCTTGAAATGAGCCACTTTAAATCTTGTCCCGCAGGGACCGATGGGGCGGGTTTTTGGCCAGGATCGCCTTCCTCAACGCATGGGCACGATTGGCGATCGTCACAGCAACTCGCGCGCCCCTCGCGGTGGCACGATTCTGCGGTATCTGCTGCCACCGATAGCTGAACTTGGGACAACTGGATAACCAGCCCCATGAGCAGCGCGATGATTGATCTCATGAACATTTCACTTCAGAAACTATTCCAGCTTCAAAAAATTCAAAGTCTATTTTTCAACCAAAAAATCCGGGCCACGGCATCCACGGGGAGCACACGCGCCACGCGTGTCGTCTTTGGCGCCCTCGCCAAAGATGAGCGTTGCAGGCTCAGACATCATTTTCCGAGCCGCCTACGAAAAATCAGAGATCCGGCGCAACCGGATCAGGATGTCTGGAATTAATTCCACCAGCTTGGAAACCGTCCCATCGCGGCGGTGCACAACGATTTCCGCCTTTCCCGAGGCCAGTCGTTTCGCCGCATCCACTGCGTCTCCTTGGGAATCGACAACCTTGGAAGCACGGGAGGCACCCTGACGGGTGACCGCCCATTGTCCCGAGTGTGAGATCACATGGAGTTTGCCGGCAGCGAGAGATTTGGTGGCCATGACGTGCGGTGTTTTTCTGAGAATTGAAATGCTCTTGAACTGTGGAAGGACGGTTGTGTTTTCAGAGTCCGATGCAATTGCTTTCAATTGCGGCTTGAGTCCCGCGCTTATGCGGCATTGCTGATTTCCTGATCTTTTGCAATCAGTGGGAAATTGCAACGCGTTTTCCCAATGGGGCACTCCGTGTAATATGTGGAGGAAACATGTTAAAAAAAATCGATATTTTTAACCTATTTGCTGGACGTGACCCGGGAGGAAGCTTGGGAACCGTGGATTCTCTACGTCCTCCGCGCTGTCGAGGAAACTGCGATTTGGACCACGGCGAAAATCGAGGCGATCCGCCGACTTTCCATCCACACAATCGACCATGTCCGGCAAGCGGCACCGAAGGTCTATTCCCGCGAGCTGGTCGAGCTGATTTTCGAGCAGCCTTACTGCCGGATTCAGAATGTCAGCGAGGCCACCGGCATCGCCGCCCGGCAAACGGCATCGCGCCACCTCAAGCAGCTTGTTTCGCTCGGCGTGCTGGAGGAAATGGCGTTCGGCAGGGAGAAGCTCTTCATCCACCCGAAGCT
>JANPAU010000088.1:0-3192 GCA_031430055.1 Akkermansiaceae bacterium
CATCCATCCCAAGCCTTTCGTCATGGGCTGCGCATTGGCGGAGTCTCTCGCAGGGTTCATCGTGAAAATCGTTCGGTTCAGCCCTCGCCCGGCGGGGTGACCACCACCACGCGCTCCACTCCGCGTTTGGAAAACTCCTCCCAGTAGCGTTTTTCCCACGCCACGGTGCGAGCGCGACGTTCTTCCTCAGTGAGTTTTTCCCACTCCTTGAAGCCAATCGCCCGTGCCAGATCCCGATCCGAGAGGCGCACCGCTAACTCGTCCCAGAAGCTCTCGTTGCGGAATTCCTCGTAACACTCGTGATAGAAAAGACTCTCCTCCCGCTCCTGCTTCACCCGGAAACGTTGGCTTTCTTCGTCGAACTCGATCCAGTCGCCAAATCCAGAGTGCCCGGCCTTTTCAAGTATCTTGCTCTCCAGAGTTTCAAACGCCGAAACGTGGTCAGTGGCCGTTTCCTTCTGGTTCCATGAGGCCACATTCGCCGCAAGGCTGACCATTTCCACCAGGGTGGCGAGTTCTTGATCGGAGAGGCGCAAATGCATTCGTGGGAGGAACAAACCACCGTCACGCGTCACTCGCAAGCTTGCAACAACTCTTGGCTTGATCTTCCTGAAATCTCCCGGCAGTTTCCCGCCCTGCCCCTGCACGAGTAGCTCAGCGGTAGAGCGGTCCGCTTACACCGGATTGGTCGGCGGTTCGATCCCGTCCTCGTGTACCAGTTTTTTCAAAGCCGCCAGACGTCCAAGATCTTCCCCTTGCGACAGAGAGCCGGAGCTTCCGACACGCTGCCCCAGCTCAGCCAGCCATCCTGCCACTCCGCCCAGTGAGCGCGGCCTGGAGACATGAAGGAACCGGTATTGATGATCCGCCGGCCCTCGCGCAGCCAGCTGCCACTCCAGTGGAAATGCCCGACCATGAGCACTTCCGCCTTCGGGAAATAATCCGCACAGAACTTCGCTCCCGGTCCGGCTTGGTTCAGACACGCGCCGATCATCACCGCTGCCCGACTCGGCGGATGAATGGCATCCCACGCCCGCTGAAGAAAATGGCGACCCGTCGGCCACTCGACCGAGCACAGTTCTCTCGCGATTTCCCGCGCGACCGCCAGCCGCTTGTTCACATCATGGGCGGCGCCTGGATGGCGTGCCCAGAGTTCCTCCACCCGCTTGGGGTTCTGGAGGATTTCCCGCTTCCAGGGTGAGCCCGCGGCGAACAAAGCATCGCCGTGGGTGATGACGATTTTTCCCTCCGCCAGCTCGATCCAGCCGGGTTCTGGCCAGCTCGGGTCGTGATTTCCCGGGAGGAAAACCGCCTCCGCACCCTCCTCGCGGCAGAGGGATTTCAGCTCTTCCAGCATCACGGTCGCGCCATGGAGAAATGGCGCGGCGAATTCTTGCCACGTGTCGCCATTGAAGATCACCGTTCCAGCCCCGGCGATCAAGGGCCGCAGCGCGGAAACTTGCTCGATCCGGCAGATTTTGTGACCCAAGTGCAGATCGGACAGCACCCGCACCGGCTCATTCACTGGCGACTCGGCGCTGTCGCACCGCCTCGAACAAACACACGCCCGTGGCCACCGAGACGTTGAGGCACTCGACTTTTCCGGCCATCGGGATGCGGGCGAGGAAATCACAATTTTCCTCGGTCAGGCGGCGCATGCCTTTTTCCTCGGCCCCGAGCACCAGCGCGAGCGGCCCTTTTAGATCGAGTTCGTAAATCGACTTGGATGTCGCGTGATCCGAGGTGCCGACGAGCCACAGGCCAGCGGCTTTGAGTTTTTCCATCGTCCGAGCAAGGTTCGTCACTTGGGCGAACGGTACATGATCCGCCGCGCCCACCGACACTCGGCGCACCGTTTCGGTGATGCCCACCGCCTTGTCCTTCGGCGCAACGACCACATGCACCCCCGCCGCATCCGCCGTGCGTAGGATGGCACCGAGGTTGTGAGGATCCTGCACGCAGTCGAGAATCAACACAAACGGCACTGCCTGCTCCGCCACGATCGCCAACACATCATCCTCATCCAGCGAAGGCACCGCGGTTTCCACCGTCTGGACGTGGCGGTTTTCGCGGGCCTGTTTGTTTTGGGTGCCGTGCGGTGGGGAAAAACGGGGCTTCATGCGCGAAGTTTTGAGCAGACGAAGCGGCGGAGTCCAGCGCGATGGTGGAATTAAGAGCATCGAGCCCCGATACTCGGAATGAGAATCGGGGCCGGAGAGGGGAAGCCAATCAAGGAACCACGTTCAGGCGGACGAAGAGTTTCGCTGGACCGCTCGGCAGGGTGAACACGACTTGGCTGGCAGAGATGCTCAAGTTCGCCGCGTAGCTGACGTTCGCATTTTCCCAAGCAATCATGTCAGCCGAGACTTCCACCTTGAACGAGGCAATCGTGGTTCCGGCGGCGCGTGGCCAAGACACCGCGCCGGAAATGATTCCCGGATGGGCGGTGAAGGTATTGCCTGCTGAGCCCATAAAATACTCGACCGCATTCGGCAGGCCGTCGTTGTCGTGGTCCTGCGCCGCGCTTTCGCCGGGGGCGTAGGTGGCGAGCCAAGTCGCGAAGGTGTTTCCGCCTATCACGGTGAAAGCGGTGGAAGCGAATGGGACATCTGGAGCAATGCCATTGGCGCTTTGGTCGCCGGTGCCGTCTTCGGTGATCCAATTTATGGGATCACCGAGCAATGTGAGGTAATTGGCCAAG
This sequence comes from Akkermansiaceae bacterium, assembly GCA_031430055.1. Taxonomy (GTDB): domain Bacteria; phylum Verrucomicrobiota; class Verrucomicrobiia; order Verrucomicrobiales; family Akkermansiaceae; genus Luteolibacter. The sequence continues at coordinate 2,702 of JANPAU010000088.1, forward strand.
CTGGGCTGGCTGGAACGCGATCCGATGTAAGCCGCGATGTCCTTATCATTCGGGAGGTAAATGAGGTGTGAGGCGCTCAGCCCAGTGCCGACCGTCGAATCCCCGTTGTGGGTGGCGATCACTGCGAGGAAACCCGTGGGGATTAGCGCCGTGCCTTGGTAGGCGTAAACCGTTTCATTATCGACATTGAGATTCAAACTCCCGGAGGAGCTGATGACGGTTCCAACACTGGCACTGCGGATCGATGATGAGAGGTTATTGAGACTGACCACCGTGCCAGCCACTACACCGCCAGCGGGTGCCGTCCACGTGACGACGCCTTCTATGGCGGGAAATGCTCCGCCAGCTCCCACGGGAGAACCGTTCCACGCGTTGTCAGTGAACTGAATTACATCGTTTTGCGCGATGGGAGCCAGCACGACGAAAGCGAGGTCATCGTCGCCATCCGCGTTAAAGCCGACGAAGGCGATGCTGCCCGGACTGAGGCTGAT
>JANPAU010000089.1:0-8627 GCA_031430055.1 Akkermansiaceae bacterium
GACGACCAAATCAACGTCGTCAAACGTGGCAAAGCCGGTGCCCAAGTCGAGTTCGGCAACAAGCTCTGGCTCGGCGAAACCCGTGAAGGCATTATCATTGACTACCAGTTTAGCCAAAGGCTTCGAGCACCGGGAACTGGCGGTAGGCTGGGCGGTTCTCACCCACCACCTCTGGGTTGTAGTGCGCATGGCGGAGGCAGAGAAAAAGCGCAAAGAGGATCGGGAAAAAAATCATAGCATCCACAAGAGCCGCCTGACGCTAAGGGCCATCGGAAAGCAGGCGAAAAGGGGATCAAACCAGACGATCCGGGAACTCCATGTCCACGAAGATGCAGATTTCAGATTTACGGGTTAGAAATTGAAGGGGATTTCATTCCACAGCTCTCAATCCGGCGGGATTGAAGTTCGATACATGCTCATTTGAACAAAACTCAAGAGCCATTCCAAAAAGACCGCGTTTTGGGACAGGCTCTAAGTTAGTGCCATTCGGGACAGTTCTTTGGTCATCATCTTATTGCGACTGAGAAGCAATTGCGATTGACAATCGAGTATAGCCCCTTAGGAAACGCCCGGACAATTTATTTATGACATCATCTTCACGCTTACTTCTCGCCTCGTTTGCCCTGATCCCGCTTTTCAGTGTGGCGTCGCGGGCGGACGAAAACCTTTTTGGCTGGTCCAAAGGATCGGAAACCTTGCCCAAGGGACACATCGACCTGTATCAGATCATGACGCTCCGGACTGGCAAGGCTGACGAAGACGGCAGTTACAATGCCTATGACTTCGAGACGGAAGTCGAGTACGGCGTGACCAACGAGTTCCAAATGGGCCTTGCGGTGATACAGAATTATTTCACCGGCAGCATGCTCGATAACGACGGCGAGGACCTGACGGAGACCGGCTACCGCTTCGGCGGCATTGCGGCGTCCGGCAAATACCGGTTCAAGAGTCCCTACATCGACGACTACGGCCTGGCCGCGAACCTGGCGGTTGGTTACAACTGGCACGATGAGACGGCGGGCATCACCGAGCATCACACCTTCGTCGCCCCATCGCTCATTTTCCAAAAGAACTTCCTCGATAACACGCTGGTCACCACCGCCAGCGCCGGAGTGGATTTCGGCTGGGGCAAGAAGCCGGCCGAGGAATACGGCAAGGAAATGGGACTGGAGTCGCGCTTCGGAGCCACCTATCGCTTCGCACCGGGTTGGTTCGGCGGCCTTGAGGGCCGCATCCGCTCGGAGTACCCGGAGTTCGACATCACCGACAACGAGCACGTCGTGATTTTCCTCGGCCCCACCCTTCACTACGGCAGCGAGAAATTCTGGGCCACGCTGGCCTGGGCTTATCAGGTGTACGGCCGCGAGTCGGACGGCCAGCAGGAGAGCAACCGCGCGTTCGCCGAGCAGGTGCAGAACGAGATTCGCTTCAAGGTGGGCTTCAATTTCTAACTTCATCCTCCCATGCGCTTGTCGTCCGGCATCATTCTCGCCCCCGTCATCATGGCGTCGGTCGCGCCAGCGGCCATGGCCACGGTCTATCTGAGTCCAGAGCAGGCCATCGGCACCATTTTCTCCGGCCGCAAGGCGGGAGACTTCAAGGCCTCGACGCTGAGTCTTACCAAAGACCAGCGCAATGCGGTGAAATCCAGCACCGGACTTTCCATCCGCGACAAGGAGATCAAGGTCTGGACAGCGACGGACGGATCACAAATGTATGTCGACCAGGTGGTGGGCAAACATGAATTCATCACCTTCGCCACGGGCATCGGTCCGGACGGCAAGGTCTGCGGCGTGGAAATTCTCGAATATCGGGAGACCTATGGCGGTGAGGTCCGGCAGCCGGAGTGGCGGAAACAGTTTACCGGCAAGAAACTCGGCGACGGCTTCAAGCTGGGCAAGGACATCAGGAATGTGTCCGGTGCCACGCTTTCCTGCCACAGCGTGACTGAGGGAGTGAACCGCTTGCTTGCGATCCGCGCATTGGCGAAGTGAGCCATGACCCCGCCGGATCGCCGTGCCCGTCCATTGTTGGGCACGTTTGTCGAGATCGGCCTCCATGGACCGAATCCGGTGGTTTTTGACGAGGCGTTCGCGCGGGTCGAAAAGATTCACCAATGCATGTCAGCGCATTCGGCGGAGTCGGATCTGGCGAAAATCGCCCGCGAGGCGCACCTCGGATGGGTAACGGTGGATGCGGCGACGGCGGAGGTGATCCGGTTCTCGCTGAAATGGGCGGAGGCCTCCGACGGGGCGTTTGATCCGGTCCGGGCGGGCGTGGAACTGGTTCTTTCCGGACGGCGTCCGTGGTTTTCCACCCAACTGCCCGACCGCGCGGCGACTTGGCGGGATCTCAAAATCGACGGGTCGCAAGTGCGGGCGGTGCGACCACTGGCGCTTGATCTCGGTGGCGTGGCGAAGGGCTATGCCGTCGATCTGGCCTCGGAGGTGATCGCGACTCACGGCTGTTCCGGGGTGGTGAACGCGGGTGGCGACTTGCGCTTCGTCGGCGCTAAGGAACGAACCGCCTTCGTGAAAAAGCCGGACCCGGAAGGCGGGCTTTTCGAGCTGCGGGAAATTCCGTTCCCCGCGCTGGCGACGACCGGCAGCTATGCGTTTTCCGAATACGGCGGGAATCCTGATTTGATCGATTCCACGCAGGGCAAACCGGTTTCCTCCGGAATCTCGATCACCGTGTTTGCCGGAAGCTGCATTCTGGCCGACGCCCTGACCAAAGTGGTTCTGAATCTCCCGGAAGCACGCGCGGCAGCGTTGCTGGGGAAATCCGGCTGTCGTGCCCTGATTTTGGAAAGCGGTGGACGATTCCGCGAACTTCCCTGATTGTTCCGCGCGATGCGCCGCCGACCTTTCCAAATGAGCCTCCGCCAGCGGTTCTGGCTTTATGCTGCCTTCGCCCTCACGGTGGGCAGTGGAGCGACTTGGGCGATCATCTGGCACTTCCTGCGCGAGGACGCGGAAATGGCGCAACCGGTGGAAAACACCTTGCTGAAGGTGCATCTGGCGGGAGCCTTGATCTTGTTAGTCGCGGTGGGCGCGGCCCTGCCGAAGCACGCGTCAAAATCATGGGCGGCGGGGATGAACCGCCCGGCCAGCGCGCTTTTCGTCGGCTCAATCCTCGGCGCGGTGGTGACCGGCTACGGGATCCTCGCCTTCGTCTGGGAAACACGAGTCATGCATTTCACCCACATCGCGCTAGGCGTGACGATGACAGTGCTGTTGCCCCTACACATCCTGATCGGTCGTCATTTGGAGAAGAAGCGGATTGCTTCGAGACACAAGGAAGGATAAGGGGGCTTCTATTCGCAGGAATCCAGCTCCCCGGACATTGGTGCGAACGATTCAAGCAAGCTTCCTAACCCTGACACGCTCCAGCCGGTGCGTGTGGATCACGAGCCCTGCTAGCAAACAGGCGAGGATCGCGGACGAGCCGATGGTTCCGAAGCCAAGACCTCCTTGATCGACACGCTTGGTCAAGAGATCCCCAAAGGTGGCGCCAAACGGCCGGGTCAGGACGAATGCGGCCCAAAACAGCGCCGTCCGGTTCCACTTGGTGAAAAACGCGGCGAGGGCGATGATTCCCAGCACGCCTCCAACGAGAGCGGCACCGCCGAGGAAACCGAGTCCGGAGTCATCCGCAAGATAGTCTCCCAGCGCAGTCCCCAGGGTGTTGGAAACGAGGATCGCCATCCAATAGAACACCTCCGCCTTACGGGTCTGAATGCTGCCAAGTGCCAAGCTCTTCTCGCAGAGATACCAAGCGGCGAGAACCGCGATCAGGGACATGATCAGGATCAGCGAGCCCTTTGCATAGCCGAGTCCCAGGCTGCGATCCATGAAGTCCGACATTGTAGTGCCCGCCGTGCTGGTGGTGAGAATCACCGTCCAGAAGAGCATGGGGTGGAATTTTGAGGCCCTCAACTGCACGACCAGAGACGCCAGAAACAAACCGACGAGTATCAAAGAGCTGACGGCATAGCCCACGTTCAAGGTCATGGACAGAAGGTCGCCTGCCGTCTCGCCGAGGGTGGTCGCGCAGATTTTCATGATCCAGAAGAAGCAATTGACGCGGGCGATTTTGTTCATGGTGGGTTTCGATATTCTGGAATGGCGCAGGATAGTATTTTCCAGCATGAGGAGAGCATGAGGAATCAGGCGGATTGATTCCCAGTGGCGGACCACTGACACTCGCTCCATGAACTGGCTCCACTGGTCGCTGCTTTCAGCATTTTTCGCCGGCGTCACCGCGGTGCTGGCCAAGGCCGGCGTCACCGGTGTGGATTCCAATCTTGCCACGGCGATCAGGACCGCAGTCATCCTGGTGTTCGCGTGGGCCATCGCCTTCATGTTCGCCAAACCTGCGGAAATGGTGAATTTCTCCTCGCGGACCTGGTGGTTCCTGACCTTGTCCGGCATCGCGACCGGGCTTTCGTGGCTGTGTTACTTCCGCGCCCTGCAACTCGGCGATGCGTCAAGAGTCGCGCCGGTGGACAAGCTGAGTGTGGTCTTTGTGATTCTGCTCGCGGCGGTTTTTTTGAAGGAAAAGATGACGCTTCAGCATTTAGTCGGCGGTGTTTTGATCGTTTCTGGAGCGGTGGTGATGGCTTGGAAGAGTGGAAAAGCTTGAGGCAAACGGCTCAAAATCTGGAGTCGCTCTCACGGATCTCTCATCATTGGTGTGGTAGTCCTCGGACTCACCTCACGAATCCCGATGCGTCAACTTCTCCGCTCCGCACCTGCACGCCTTGCCCTAGTGGCATTCAGCCTGTTTTTCTCGTTATCTTTGTTTTCACGACTGATTCTGCTAGTCACGGCTCGTCATGATCTAACTTGGGATCTCTCGCTGCTCGGAGTTTTCGCCAGTGGATTTGTCTTCGACGTCGCTGCCGGGATCTTCGCCGGGATTCCTTGGCTGTTGCTCGGAGTGCTTGCTCCGGCGCGCCTGTTGAAGGGGAAATCCGGGATGCTCGTGATGGGCGGAATGATGACGATCTTCGCCAGCGCGTTGATTTTCATCACCACTTCGGAGTGGTTCTTTTGGGATGAGTTCGGGGCACGCTTCAACTTCATCGCGGTGGATTACCTGATCTGGACGCAGGAGGTTTTGGGAAATATGTTTGAGTCCTATCCGATGCTACCGATTCTATCCGGCATTGTCTTGGCGGGAGCACTCGTGACGTGGGCGCTGAAGCGAAAGGGCGTCTTCGCATGGGCGACAGCTGGAACTACGACTTGGCTGGACCGCTGCGGAGGACTGGCTGTCGGGGCGGTTCTGGCGTTCCTAACTGCGTGGTTCGTCAACCAGTCGTCGATGCCTGCATTTACCAATCAATACCACGGCGAGCTGGCGAAAAACGGCTGCTGGTCCTTCATGGCGGCTTTTAAGCAAATGGAGTTAGAATACACCAAGTGGTATGCCAAGCTCCCGCATGATCAGGCACTTACCGAGGCTAAGCGCCTGCTCGTCACGCCTAACGAGACCGCGAGTTCTCCCGCAGTCGATGACCTTCAGCGCTCGATCCGTCACCAGGGCGCTGAGCATCGCTGGAATGTGGTGCTCATTTGCATGGAGAGTCTGAGTGGAGACTACATGACCTATGCAGGTAACACCCAAAACCTCACCCCGAATCTCGACCGCATTGCCAAGGATTCGATCTTTTTTGAAAACCTTTACGCCACCGGCACCCGCACGGTGCGGGGGATGGAGGCACTCACCCTCAATCTGCCACCGACACCCGGCCAATCGATCATTTACCGCCCGGAAGGCACGAATCTCCTAACGACTTTCAGCCCATTTCTCAAGCGCGGTTACGATTGTGCGTTCTTCTATGGTGGCGATGGCCGCTTCGACTACATGAACCGATTTTTTGAAACGTCTGGCTGCCGAGTGATGGATGTGGGAGCTTGGGAAAAAAGCGACATCACCTTCAAAACCTCGTGGGGTGCCTGCGATGAAGACCTTTTCAACAAGACGATTTCCGAGGCTGATAGAAACTACACGGCTGGTAAACCCTTCAACTATTTCTGCATGACCACAAGCAATCACCGACCCTACGATTTCCCGGAAGGGCGGATCGATATGCCCTCACACACAGGTCGCAGGCCTGCCGTGAAGTATTCCGACTGGGCGGTCGGTAATTTCCTGGAAAATGCCAGTAAGCGCCCGTGGTTTAAGGACACGCTCTTCGTTTTCTGTGCCGATCACTGTGCCAGCAGCGCCGGAAAGTCCGATCTCGATGTCACGAAGTTCCACATCCCGGCGATGATTTACAATCCATCACTCGTGAAGACTCAAAAGGTGAGTGCCTTGTGCAGCCAGATCGACGTGATGCCCACCGTCTTCGGCTTGTTGGATTGGAACTACGAGACACTTGGCTTCGGCCACGACCGACTTGCCCCCGATCCTGACTCGATCCCCGAACGCGCGTTCATCAGCAACTACCAGAAAATCGCCATGCTCCGAAAAGACGGACTCGCCATTCTGAAGCCGAAAGCCGAGGTCGCGCTTTATCACTGCGATTTGAATACCGGTGCTCTTTCGCCGCTCAGCCCCGATCCAGTGGGCGGCTTAGTGCTCGATACCACCGCGCTTTATCAAAGCGCATCTTGGCTTTTTAGCAGTGGTCATTTGAAAAAATCGTTCCAGCAAAAGCTACCCGTGCTTGCCAACCCCTTGCTTTCCAAGTCAAAGGAAGCGCAACCCTTGCTTCGCGAAGGGCCCGCCTCACCTTCGACAACTTATTAATGAAACGACCCCTTCTCAGCACTCAGGGATTCATCAATCACCACCGCAAGCTGCTTTTCCGGCTGATGACACTGGGGCTTTTGCTCTATTTGTTCTTGGTTCCTAACCCATGGCGCTTGTCAGAAATGGCAATTCTGTCCGCACAGTTTGCCGGGACCGTGCTAATTTTCGGCGGCATTATCGGACGTGTCCTGGCCATCATCTCCATCGGCGGCCACAAGGATAGCAAGGTCATGCAAACGGAGCTCTACTCGATTTGCCGCAATCCGCTCTACTTCTCGTCGTTTCTCATGGCCATCGGCGTCGGCCTGCTTTCCGGGCGCTTGGATTTCACCCTGCTCGTCATGGCGGGCTATCTCGCGATTTTCTACCCGATGATGCTCAACGAGGCGAAATACCTCAGAGACACCTTCGAGGACTTCTCAGAATACGAAGCGAGAGTGCCGCTGTTTTTCCCCAATCCCACACTCTGGAAAGAACGCGCACACATCGAAATCCGCTTCAGACTGGTGAAACGCACCCTACTTGATGCCTCGCTCGCGCTGCTGGTGGTGCCCATCATGCTTCTATTCCGCGCCTATTACGGTTGATCGGAAAACTTGCCGGGCTGCGCGAAATAAGCCAGCCTCCGCGCATGCACCGTTTTCTCGTTTCTCTCGTCTCATTCCTGCTACCCGCCGTTCTGCACGCGCAGAACTACGCTCCAGTGGCGGAGCGCCCACCCGCCCTTGCTAGAGAATTCCGCGGCGCATGGATCGCCTGCATTTATAATATCGATTGGCCCAGCTCACCCGGCCTCAGCGCCGGTGCCCAGCAAGCAGAAATGCGCGGTATCCTCGACAAAATCGTCGCGCTGAAAATGAATGCCGTCATTTTCCAAGTCCGCCCCCAAGGAGATGCCGTCTACTCTTCGTCCATGGAGCCATGGAGCGCCAGCCTCACCGGCACCATGGGCCGCTCACCCGGCTATGATCCCCTCGCCTACTGCATCAAGGAAGCCCATGCCCGCGGCATCGAGGTGCATGCTTGGTTCAATCCCTTCCGCGCACTTTCTAACAATTCCCAGCAAGTCGCCGGCAACCACGCCGCCCGCACTTCCCCAGAGCTTACCAAGAAATTCGGCACCATGACATGGTTCGATCCCGCCCTCTCAGACACCCGCTCCCGCGCCCTCAATGTCATCCTCGACGTCGTCAAACGCTACGATGTCGATGGCGTCCACCTCGACGATTATTTCTACCCCTATCCCTCCGGAAATCTGCGCTTCCCCGATGGCAAAAGCCCTGCCGAACGCCGCAGCTACGTCGATGGCTTCGTCTCTAACCTCTACTCCGCCGTCAAGCGCCAGAAGCCCCATGTCCGCGTCGGCATCAGCCCCTTCGGCATCTGGCGGCCCGGCGTCCCCGCTGGCATCGAGGCCGGTATCGACAGCTACGAACAACTCGCCGGCGACTCCCGCAAGTGGCTCAAGAATGGCTGGCTCGACTACCTCGCACCGCAACTTTATTGGCCGAATTCGCCGCAAAAACAAAGTTTCTCCACCCTCCTCAGCTGGTGGCGTCAGCAAGGCTCGCGCCCCGTCTGGCCCGGCATCGCCACCTCCCGCATCGGCGGCCCGGAAGATCGCCGCCCCGCCTCAGAGATCATCAACCAAATCGAAATCAGCCGGAAAATTAGCACCACTTCAAACGGCCAAATCCACTGGAGCGTGAAAAGCCTCGTCAAAAACCAAGGCGGCATCGCCAGCAAACTCGCCAGCGTTTACACCCAGCCCGCTGCCGTCCCCCCCATGCCATGGGTCAGCAGCAAATCCCCCGGCACCCCCGCTGTCAGCGCCAGCGCCCAAGGCGACACCACCACCCTCC
>JANPAU010000090.1:0-3670 GCA_031430055.1 Akkermansiaceae bacterium
TCCGGCCAGTCCTGTTCGATGAGGACGATTTCCTCAACGGAGGGAATGCGCTTGTAGTTGGTTAGCTTGTCACCGCGGTCAAAGCGCGATGTGAAATCGGACAGGACCTCGATGATGAGCTTTGGATTCGAAACGACGTGCGAATCGTCATCACCCGGCTCGCAGGCGACGAAGACGTCCGGATAGTAGTAGCTTTCTCCCAGATCGTCGGCGACCTGGACTTTTACCGCCTCGATGTAAGTGCGGCAAGGGCCGCCACGGAGGTGGGATTGCAGGGCGGATGCGAGATCGAGAGAGATTTCGTTGTGCCTGCGGCTGGCTCCGGACATGGCATAAATCCGCCCGTCCACGAATTCGTGGCGCGTCTCCGCCACACGCTCGCCTTCGAGATACTCGGCGGCGGTGATCGGAAGCTTGCGGGCTGAGCTGCTCATGGTGGCCTCGGTTTTACGCGACGGCGGCGGCGGGTTCCAGACTGAAAACCTCGCGGGCATCGGCGACGGAACCACGGATGGCGGCGGCGGCGACCATGACGGGCGACATCAGGATGGTGCGACCGGTGGAGGAACCTTGGCGGCCTTTGAAGTTGCGGTTGGACGATGAGGCGCAGAGTTGGTCGCCGACGAGTTTGTCGGGATTCATCGCGAGGCACATCGAACAACCAGCGCCGCGCCACTCGAAGCCGGCGGCACGGAAGATTTCTGGCAGGCCTTCTTGTTCGCACTGGATGGCGACGATCTGCGAGCCGGGGACGACGAGCGCTTGCACGCCGGGTGCGACGTGGTGGCCTTGGATGTATTTCGCGACTTCGCGGAAGTCGGAAATGCGGCCATTGGTGCAGGAGCCGATGAAGGCGACGTCGATTTTCACGCCCTTGATCGGGGTGCCGGCGTCGAGCTTCATGTAGGCGAGCGCTTCCTCGATGGAGGCTTTTTCCAACGGAGTCTTAGCGGTGGCCGGGTCCGGGATGTTTTCGGAAATGGAAATGCCCTGGTCCGGGGAGATGCCCCAAGTGACGGTCGGCGGGATGTCGGCGGCGTTGATTTTGACAATGTCGTCGAATACGGCGTCGGCATCGGAAGCAAAGGAAAGCCAGCGGGCGGCGGTGGCGCTGAAGTCGGTCATATCGACATACGGGCGACCGTTCAGATAGGCCACCGTTTTGGCGTCCGGGTTGACGTAGCCGCAGCGGGCTCCGCCTTCGATGGACATGTTGCAAACGGTCATGCGCTCTTCCATGGACATCCGGTCGAAGACATCGCCAGCGTATTCGTAGGCGTAGCCGATGCCGCCGTTCGCGCCGAGCAGGCGGATGATGTGGAGGATGACATCTTTGGCGTAAACGCCGGGAGCGAGGTTGCCGTTCACTTCGATGCGGCGGACTTTCATTTCCTGAAGCGCAATCGTCTGAGTCGCAAGCACATCGCGGACTTGGCTGGTGCCGATGCCGAACGCGATCGCGCCGAACGCGCCGTGAGTCGCGGTGTGCGAGTCGCCGCAGGCGATGGTGGTGCCGGGCTGGGTGATGCCTTGCTCGGGGCCGACGACGTGGACGATGCCTTGTTTGCCCGAGGCGAGGTCGAAATAGGTGACGCCGAAGTCATCGCAGTTTTTGCGAATTGCATCGATCATCTCAGCCGCGAGCGGATCGGCGGGCTGGTCCTGATTGATCGTCGGAACGATGTGGTCGATGGTGGCGAAGGTGCGCTGGGGGAATTTCACACCAAGCCCGAGATCGCGGAGCATGCCGAAGGCTTGTGGCGAAGTAACCTCGTGGATGAGGTGCGTGCCGATGAAGAGTTGTGTGCGCCCATCGGCGATGGTGCCGACGGTGTGTACGTCCCAGACTTTTTGGAAGAGGCTTTTTCCCATGGTGTAAGATGTCCGCCGTGGTTGGCGGCGGGCGGGAAAATTGCCCATGGAGCTTCAGAATGTCAAAGCCGCATCTCGGGAAGACGGAGAAAGAAAATCAGAACTCTATCGAACTCAGCTAAGTTCAATCACCAGTCCTGTAATAATCCCGCCCAAGATTAACACAGCGAGAATGATTCCGAAGATTTTGAGCCAATTCCGTGACCGTCGGGATTTGACTGAATCTCCATCGACCCAGTCATCCCAAGTCCGATTCGTTTGAGAACTAGTTCGGTGATAATGTCGCAAATTTCCGCTAAAGCGGTCATTATCCTCAAATGGCGGGCGTCTATTCATGAATGAATGATTTCAAGTCACATCTAAAGTGGCACGTTCAAGGAAGATTTAAGCTTTTGGATCCCTAAAGATGAAGCGTCCCTCTGGGAGTCAGAGAGACGCTTGGTCGCAGTCGATTTTTCAACCGGCAAAAGCCGAGTTACTTCGAATAATGCACTTGAGGCTCAGCAGGCGTTTGGATTTCTTGAAATTGCGGTAAAGGACGAAGTGCTGGTGGCTGCACATCACTGGTGCAGCAACCGCAGGAAACGGAAAAGAGGGCAAATGCCGAGGCGGCAAGGGCGATAATGATGCGGATCATGGGAACTAAAATGGTGGTTTGAATGTATTTTTGAAAGGAGGCTTACTTGGAAGGCGCTACGTAAGCTGGCACGCTTGGTGCGGGTGCGGCACTTGGGCAACAGGAAGCGACGAGAACGGCAGCAGCGGCAGCAATGAAGGCGAATTTCATGAATTGGATGAGTTTAATTGAGGTAACTGTCGACGCGATGTCCATGTCGATCAGGCGCAAGGCTAGCGACGTGAATCATCCCGGCAAGGCAAAAGACAGGCAAAAGACGAGTCGGGACGATGAAAGCGGAATCCGCCAACGGTCTCGACAAACAAGCTAGCCCGATTCCCGTCTTCCCTCTTGTATAATCCGTCCGGACGCCAGACTCTCACGACATGCCGCATGCGCCCGAAGCCGATTCCCGGTTCAATGAATTCATCATTCTCCAAGCCCAAAACGCCGGGCTTTTCCTTGGCCAGATCCCCAATCCTCATAGCGGCGAAAAGCAAATCAACCTGCGCGCTGCCAAGTCGGTGATCGATTCCCTCGAAATGCTGACTTCCAAAACCCACGGAAATCTCACCCCCTCTGAAGAGAAGCTGTTGGCCACGGCACTCGACAATCTCCGCCCTCTTTTCGAGGCCGCACTTGCTTCCGTCGATCATTGATCCATTTTCTCAACCTCATGAATTTCGACCCTTTTAACATCGGCAATGTCCCCGTCGGCGGCCCCGTTCCCTTTTTTATCCTTGGTCCCTGCGCGCTCGAGTCCGAGGCATTCGCCTGGGAGATGGCCAACTCGCTTAAGGAAATTGCCGATCGCACCGGGATTCATTTCATATTCAAAGCCTCATTCGACAAGGCGAACCGCACTTCCGTCGACGCCTTTCGTGGCCCAGGAGTCCGCGAAGGCTGCCGAATTCTGGGAGAAATCGCCAAAGAACTTGGAGTCCCAGTCACCACGGATATTCATACCGCCGAACAGGCCGAAATCGCTGCGGAACACGTCGATTTACTCCAAATCCCCGCCTTCCTCTGCCGCCAAACCGACCTGCTGGAAGCTGCCGCAAAAACCGGCCGCGCCGTGAACATCAAAAAAGGTCAATTCCTCGCTCCGCTCGACACCGTCAATATCGCGGGAAAAATGCGGGCCTTCGGGTGTGAGCGATTTCTCATCACCGAGCGCGGCAC
>JANPAU010000091.1:0-9117 GCA_031430055.1 Akkermansiaceae bacterium
CGCACATTGATGTTTTCGTTACCAACGATCTGGCGAATGAGTATTGGAAGAAGAGAGGATGGTCTCTCCGCGACGACATCTATAGATATTCTTTTGTTCGATCCAAAAACCAGAATGCATAATCCTTTCCATTAGTCATTCTAACAAACCTAGCCCAACAAGTCGAGACACAGCAACCCCTATCAGCCGCCCTGTTTACATGATTTTCCGTAATTCCAACATCAACCCCGTGATCGACGTGCGCCCCCGCTGATAGGGTTGCGTGCTCTTTGACGTTGTGCAGAAATAAGAATATGGCCATCCAGATCATTCCAATCATTAAGGCGATCACCCCTCTCATCGCCGCAGCAAGTGGTATCGTCGCCACACTTGGGGAACGACAAGCCCACCCGAAAAGTGGAGCATCGGAAGAGAGAATTAAGAAGCTGGAGGAAGACCTACTCCGAATGGGGGAGGTGGTCGCAAGTTCCTTGGAGCAGTTACAGACAACCGCTAACGAATTAAGAGTCCAGACGGAATTGAATGAATCGCAAGAATCGCGGTTGCGCTTTGTGGCCGTCTTTTCCGCCATTGCTCTTTGCGCTAGTGTTGCAGCGATCGTTTTAGCGGTCATGACGTGATCTCCTTTTTGTGGTGTTGATATGTTGATATGAAGAATTCTGTGATCTCTGATCCTCCATTGGTGCAGTCTCTTGCGCCTCGCCGTATAAAAGGGGTCGGGAAACGTATTTCAACAACTTGGCGACAGGAATGAAGCTGCTGCTTGGAATTCACACCAAATTACGGGCTTTTTCAGACCCCCTCCTTAAATGAAATAGTAGTATGTCTAACACTTCTGATTTGCCCGTTATCTCGCCAGTCGGAAAAATCGCCGGGTGCTGGAACTTACCGGCACGTAAACGCTGTTGATCCCGCTGAAAGACGTAATGTTCCGGACCGACGTCTGCCAGCTCGCTGGTGAGAGATTGACCGTTTCCTGAAGTGTGTAGCCGGGTGCCAGCGGCCACTGCACTTGCACGAGTCCATCGCCCACGTATGCGATTGTCAGTGTGGGAAGCTTTTCCACGACCACGCCCAAGCGGGTAACGAAAATGTCTGTCTGAAATTGGACGGTGGACCCGCTGATGCCCACACTGCCAAGGACCGCCTGTTTGCGGAACCAGCCCGCTGCGTAGAGACCGCCATCGGGAGCCAGCGCTCCAACCGCGCCGCCATCGTCCATGCTACCGCCGCCCGAGACTCCCCAGACTGCCGAGCCCGCAGCGGTAAATTTCACAACCATCAAGTCGCCGCTGCCTGCGCTATTGAGCGAAACGGCGTCGCGATTGAATCCTCCGGTGAATCCGGTGACCATGATGAATCCATCCGCATCTCCGACGATGGTCCCGTCGTTGTAATTTACAGACGAGCCAAGAGCCTTGCCCCACTGAAACTGTCCCGCCAAATTCATCCGCGCGATGAATCTCTGATAGGTTCCGCCGCTGGAGCTAAAAGTGGACGTTCCCAGAGTGACGCTTCCTCCGAAAGACCCCGAGACATACAAATTGTTTTGCGCGTCAAAGGTCATTGTGTTGACCCAGATGCCATCGGCTCCTGGGAGAGTGGTGATGGTTTCCACATCGCCAGTGGCTGTGTAGCTGGCCACAAAACCGTTTTGCTGATAGGCATTAGTGTTTGTGATGGTGGTCCCCCCAAGCACCACGGAACCACTATAGCCACCGCCGACCCAAATTTTTCCGTTGCGCTCAGAAATCGCATACCCGGTTGCTTGGCCTGTGCCACCGAGAATCCTGAGCCATTGTGCCAAGCCAGCGGACGAATACTTCGCGACATAGGCGCTTGAGCGAGCTACCCCATAAACATTCACACCAGTATCAGCGGTGATCCCGCCGAAGTTCACCACGCCGCTGGTGGACCCGGTCAGGTAAGCATTGTTTCCAGAGTCAATCGCGATACCATAGGCTGCGTCCGAATGAATGCCGCCTGCTTGATGCAGCCACTCAGGATTTCCGGCCGGGCTGAATTTTGCCAAGAAAATGTCCGGTTTTGGGGTGGCATTGGTCAGCGAAAGGCTGCCGAAGGTTGCGTTGCCAGTGAACTCGCCCGTGAGATAGACGTTGTTATTGGAATCTACTGCCAAGCCCCGCCCCGCGCTGGAGGAGGATCCTGTGTCCTGCAAGACCCATTCGAGATTTCCGCTGGGGCTGTATTTCGCGAGGAAGACGACGGATTTCGCTAGGTCGAGGTAGGGAGGATTCGGGACAACCGTGCCGCCCGGCATCGCCTGCGTCCCGAACTGCACGGACTGCCCGATCGCGCCAGAGACATAGACATTGGATTGGGAGTCCACGGCCATCGCCGAGGCGGTTTCGAAATACGCGCCGGTGGCTGTTTTCGCCCACTGGAAGCCGGGTGCGCTTTGGCCCCCAGCATGGAGGGTGAGCAAGATGAAGATGAATCCGGCGATGATTTTTGGTAAGTAAATACAACACATATGGGCTATGTATTTGAGTTGCTTTCTAAGTCAATCGCTAAGTCAATCGCTTGAAGAAGTGTCGTTTCATGAGCGAGAGCTGAAACCTAGCAAACAGCCCCCCTCCAATGCACCTAACCAGCCAATCGCCCTGCGGTCAGTGTCCCTCTTTGAATTCGGGGCTTCCATCCTCGCCGTGGATGAGCTAGACGTCAGCCTCAGAAAAATATGAAAACCCTTATTTGCGCCATAACCTTGATGTTGCCCGTTTGCGCCGCAACCGAACCTCGCGAGTTCAAGAAGGACTTCGTGATCTATGAAGCGACTTTGAATGGCAAGAAAATCACAATCTTCCTTTCGGAAGCGCCGTTTGAACCAGAGAAGCACAAGGTCACCCCGTCAAGCGTGGTGGGAACGGGTGACAATGCCCGAGCCATCTGGCCGATGGTTGACGGCCACGAGGCGGCGGGATTCCGTGATACCGATGTTTCAATCATGAAGGGAATTTCTCACCTGACAAGATTGGCAGTTTCGTTTGACGGCAAGGTCGTTGAAGCTCCGAAGGAATTGATAGCCCATGTATTCATGCCTCACACCGACACCAGTTTTGATTCAGGCAGGAGGAATGGGATGATTTCGATCTCGTCGGACGCGAAAGCCGTCGTGGTTGATTTGGCAGTCGGAGATGCGGCTTGGTCAGGGCATCAGGCGTTTACATTCTCAGCCGCAGGGACTTGTATTCTTGGGATTCCGATCCCTCCAGAACCGTAAGATGCTAACAAGCTGTGGCGCGCCAACCGGCCACAAGCATTTTAATTTCATTTCAACATCCCTTCAATCGCGCCGGTGGGCGCACATCTAACGTTGTGCCAGAAAAAGACATGCGCAGACGCATCAAGAGAATCGTCACTTGCCGTGATGAGGAAGCATGGGATTAAGTCTGCAATTATTGTGAGTGACCCACTGCACATGAAGCGATCAATGATGATGGCGGATGACTTGGATATTGCTGCAGTTTCGTCACCAACGCCAACATCCCGATACCGATCACTCAAGACGAAGCTTGGCTTTCTGCTTCGTGAGGTGTATTTCATTCATCACTATTCCGCCACCGGACAATGACAACAAGAGGCACAAAAGATAGGTTTTAGCGATAGCCTCAAACCTATCGGCTGTTGAACGAGCCCGGGTTGCGACTTCAACAAAGTCAAGAAGTGTCGCCTCGTGGCCATGCACGCGGACCCGAAACTCAGCAAAGCGCTCAATCGCCAGAGCAACGAACATCATCTGCAAGCGCTGGTGCTGGCAGGGATGATCGCCCACCGGCTCGGAATGAGGATGGCACAGCGGGTCGGAAACACAGTCGGACGGGCAAGGCTGAGTGATGAAAAACTCTACGATCTCCTGGCCGTGCGACTGATCAAAGCTCGCGACCTGGCAGAGTGCTACGCATTCGATCCCGACCCGAGGCACGTTTTACGGGACAAGCGAACTCGGAAATCCCCCGTAGAATCAGGCATCCTAGCCTTAACCTGACGCGAATGAGAATCTGGCTAGTCAAGAAACTTTCAGACAATAGAGTCTGAAAAACGCCATGATTCTCTCCCAACAAGACGATCCTCCGCACTCATCCATGAGTGCCGGGCAGATCTATGGGATTGCCATCACCGAGCGGGCAAGACTAGGGTAGTAGAACTTCATCATGAATCACAAGGACATCCCCCCCGGGAATCTCTCCAATCCGACTCTCTCACCCAAAGTGCTGCGTGAGCAGGCGGAGGCGATTTTTCTGGAAAGAACCGCCCATACTCCTGATCTATCGGCAGAGCTCTCGCCCGAGAAGCTCAAGGCGATGCTTCACGAGCTGCACGTCTATCAGATCGAGCTGGAGATTCAGAACGAGGAGTTGCACGCTGCCCAGAAGGAAATGGAAGCTTCGCGGGCGCGCTACTTCGACCTCTACGACCTCGCGCCAGTCGGCTACCTCACGGTGGGCGAGACGGGAATGATTCACGAGTCGAATTTCGCCGCTGCCGGATTACTCGGCGTGTCCCGCCGGGCGCTGGCCAATAAGCCATTCAGCGGCTTCATCCTGGCGGCTGACCAAGACATCTACTACCATCGCCGTAAAGAACTGCTTGAAACCCGCCTCCCGAAAACGGCAGAAATCAGAATGTTAGGGCGTAAGAACAAGCCCTTCTGGGCTCACTTGGAAATCTCTCTCGCCGAGGATGTCTCTGGTCAGCCCGAGTTCCGCATCGTGCTGAGCGACATCCACGAGCGCAAACGAGCGGAGGCGGAATTGCGCGAGAGCGAAACCCGCAACCTTGCCCTGCTCCGTGCCATCCCGGACCTGATTTTCGTCAACACCCAAGATGGTGAGTTCCTGTCGTTTTACACGGCGGATCCCAGCTTGCTTTATGTCTCTCCGGAGACCCATCCGTTCTTGCACAAGAAGATCGCCGAGGTTCTCCCTGAGTCCGTCGCCGGGCAATTCATGCAAGCGTTCGCGGCCGCCGCCACTTCCGGTGCGGTGCAGGAGGTGAGCTACGCGCTGATGATCGGCGGTGAGGAAAAACACTTCGAGGCGCGGGTGGCACAATCCTCTGGGGACACGCTCATCACGATTGCGCGTGACATCACCGAGCGTAAACGGGCGGAGGCGGCAATCCTTGCTAGTGACGCTTTCCAGCGCGACATTTTAAATTCACTTCCTGCGCACATCGCTGTCCTCGACCCGGCGGGAATCATCCTCGAGGTGAATGAGCCTTGGCTGCAATTCGCCCGCGCGAACGGCTCTCCGCCCATTCATAAAGTCGCCGTGGGTGCGAACTACTTGGAAGCCTGCCACACGGCTTGGCACAGTGGCGATGCCTATGCGCAAGCCGCAGTCGCCGGATTGAAATCCGTGCTCGCCCGCAAACAAGTGCGTTTTTCTCTGGAGTATCCGTGCGATGCGCCCGATTGCGCCCGCTGGTTTGTCATGGAAGTAATCAGGCCCGTGGGCGGCACCTTCGGAGCCATCGTCGCGCACACCGACATTTCAGAGCGCAAACGGGCGGAGGAAGGTTTGCGAGATGCGAACCAAAAGCTCAGACTCCACTTTGAACAGACGCCGATGGCGGTCATTGAGTGGGATTTGGAATTCCGAGTGACTCAGTGGAATCCTGCGGCCAATACTATTTTTGGCTACAGCCGGAATGAAGCTCTCGGGCAACACGCATCCTTTATCTTACCACCCGCCATCCGCCCCTTGGTCGATGAAATTTTCCAAGCACTGTTGAAGAAATCTGGCGGTGAACGAAGCACCAATGCAAACGTCAGCAAGGACGGTACGCCCATCCTTTGCGAGTGGTATAATACGCCTCTCATCGACGAATTTGGAACCGTCGCCGGATTTGCCTCTGTGGTCATGGACATCACCGAGCAGACAGAGTCGTTAGAATTGCTGGCATGGGAGAAGAACGCGCTCGAATGGATCGGTGGCATCACTCCGCTGCATGAGGTGCTGGATCAGCTGATGTTGAGCTTGGAAAAACAATTACCCGGCTCCATCTGCTCGGTCCTCTTGCTCGATGAGGACGGGATTCACTTGCGCCATGGATCCGCCCCTAGTCTACCAGATGCTTACAATCGCGCGGTCGATGGCTTGGCCATCGGCGCGGTAGTCGGCTCCTGCGGCACGGCAGCTTTCTACAAGCGCCAAGTCATCGTCGAGGACATCGCCACCGATCCGCTGTGGGCAGATTATCGCGAACTCGCCGCGCAATTTGAGCTGCGTGCCTGCTGGTCCACGCCCATCTTCAGTCATGGAAAAGTGCTCGGTACCTTCGCCATTTACGATCGTGAATCTCGCCGTCCTTCCGCCGCCGAGCTGGAGCTGGTAGAGCGGGCAGTGCATGTCGTGCGCCTCGCCATCAAGCGCAGGCTCGCGGAAGAGGAAATCCACCGGCTCAATGCAGACTTGGAACGGCGGGTGAATGAGCGCACCGCCGAGCTGGAAGTGGCGAACAAAGAGCTGGAGGCATTCACCTACTCGGTTTCTCATGACCTACGGGCCCCACTGCGGGCGGTGGATGGCTTCTCGCGCATGGTCATGGAAGACTGCGCTGCCGACCTCGACGCAGATGGCCAGCGGATGCTCGGTGTCATCCGCAGCGAGACCCAGCGGATGGGCCGACTCATCGACGATCTGCTTGCATTTTCCCGCTTGGGTCGCCTGCCTATTGAGGCTTTGTCCGTCGACATGCACCGGCTGGCGCAGGACACCTTTGACGAGCTGGCCGCGCGTGAACCTGAGCGGAAATTCCAGCTCGATCTGCACCCGCTCGCCCTTGCCCAAGGTTCAGAAGCGCTGATCCGGCAGGTGTGGGTGAACCTGCTCAGCAACGCGCTGAAATTTACTAAACAGCGGGACGTTTGCGAGCTTGAGATCGGCACCCAGCAAGGCGCGGAGGGCGAGACGATCTACTATGTAAAAGACAATGGTGCCGGCTTCGACATGCGGCATTCCGGCAAACTTTTCGGGATTTTCCAGCGGCTGCATAGCCAAGAAGAATTTTCCGGAACCGGAGTCGGTCTTGCACTCGTGCAGCGCATCGTCGATCGTCATGGTGGAAAGATTTGGGCAGAGTCCGAGTTGGATCATGGCGCTGCATTTTACTTCGTTTTACCGAACCAAAAACCATGAAAACCCCACTCGAAATTTTACTCGTCGAGGACAACCCCCAAGAGGCAGAGCTCACGATCCGCGCCCTCAAAAAGCGCACCCTCGCGAATCACTTCGTCCACGTGCACGACGGGCAGGAAGCCATCGACTTCATTTTCAACCGAGGGCGCTACAAGGGGACGGAATCCTATGAAATGCCTAAAGTCGTGCTGCTCGACCTCAAGCTTCCGAAGCTCGACGGCCTCGAAGTGCTTCGCCAACTCCGGGCGGATGAACGCACTCGACCGGTGCCCGTGGTGGTCCTCACTTCCTCGCGGGAAGATCGTGACGTGGTCGAGGCTTACCAACTCGGGGCGAACAGTTATATCGTCAAGCCCGTGGATTATGAAAAGTTCCTTGAGGTGGTCAGCAATATGGTTACCTATTGGCTGCTACTCAACGAATTACCCAGCCTAAAACCATAAGAACCCCAGAAATCACTGACCTGCGTATTCTCCTGCTTGAGGACTCTAGCCTCGACGCGGAGATCACTCTGCGTGAGCTCAGGCACGGGGGGCTTCATTTCATCTCCACCCATGTCCAAAACGGAGCGGATTTCCAACAGGCGATTCGCGAGTTCCTGCCCGACTTGATTCTAGCAGACTTCAAGCTGCCCACCTTCGACGGCAGGCAGGCTCTCGCCATGGCGCGGGAAATGTGCCCGGACATCCCGCTCATCATCATCTCCGGTGCCGTCGGCGAGGAAACGGCCGTGGAGTTGCTTAAAAACGGTGCCACCGACTTCGTGCTCAAGGATCGCCTCGCCGGTCGCCTGGTCCCTGCCGTGCAACGGGCGCTGCGAGAAGTCGCGGAGCGCCAAGCACGCCGTCAGGCCGAGACGGATTTGCGTGCACTCAATGAGCAACTCGAGCGCCGCGTTGCCGAGCGCACCCGTGAGTTATGGGCGAAAAACGCCATCATGGAGGAGGATCTCGGAATGGCGCGCGAGCTTCAGCTGGCCTTCCTGCCCAACCATTTCCCCACCCTCCCTCGTGGCGCAGAACCGGCGGCAAGTGCAGTGAAGTTTTCCAGTATCTTCCATCCTAGCAGCTCGGTGAGCGGTGACTTTTTCAACGTCGTCCGTGTCTCAGATACGGCAGTCGGAATCTTCATTTGTGATGTGATGGGCCACGGCGTGCGCGCCGCACTGGTCACCGCGATGATGCGCGCGCTGGAGGAGCAGCTTGGCGAGCTCGCCAACAATCCTGGCGCACTGCTCACCGAGATGAACCGCGCGCTGCGCGGCATTCTCCGGCAGTTAGGAACCACGCTTTTCACCACTGCCTGTTATATCATCGTGGATGTGAGAGAAGCTAAAATCGCCTTCGCCAACGCAGGCCATCCCAGTCCGTTGCTTGTGCATCGCGCGGCAGGCAGTGTCGAACCCATCACCGCTCGCCGTGAGGCTGGGCCAGCGCTCGGGCTTTTCGAAGAGGTGCAATACCTCACCCACGAACTCCCGGTCCAAGCAGGTGACATCCTGCTCGCCTTCACCGACGGACTCTTCGAGGCTGAAAACGCAGAAGCCGAGGCCTTCAGCACCGTCCGCTTGCGAGAGTCGATCCGCAGCCGCAAGAGTCTGCCGCTCGAGCAATTGATGCAGGATGTGTTCTCTGAGATTAAGAATTTCACCGAAGACCAGATATTCTCTGATGACGTCTGCTTCGTCGGCATGGAAATCCGCAACCTTGTCGCTGATCGACAAAGACTTCCCGCCTAACGCGTCCGCCATTGACACGGAGATGCAAAATCGCAAAACCTACAGCCTGTGAAACTAACCTCGTTGCTCCCGCCTATCGTCGCGCTCGCCATCGCCGGAACATGGCTTGGTAACCAGCACCAAACGATTTCCACCTTGGAACAGGAAAGCGCCGCCTTGCAAAAGGTCATCACCGCCCGCACCTCCGGCAGTCTGCCTAGCTCCTCGACGACCAAG
>JANPAU010000092.1:0-23415 GCA_031430055.1 Akkermansiaceae bacterium
CTCATCAACAGCCACAGCCGTACCGATACCTATCCAGCCATCACGGTCAAAGGCAACCAACACGCCACGCAGCACGAAGCATCGGTGAGTCAAGTCTCCGAGGATATGCTCTTCTACATGCAACAGCGAGGCCTCAACCCAGGCCAAGCCATGTCGCTTGCCGTCAACGGCTTCATCAACGACCTCGTCCGCGAGTTCCCGATGGAATACTCGGTCGAACTCAAGCGCCTCATCGACCTAGAAATGGAAGGCAGCGTAGGCTAACGGAGCGCTGGCTTTAGCCGGCGAGATTCTGAACACAATACTCTATAATCCCATGAAAACGAAATGCACCTGGTGGAAAGACGGAGAAATCTTTCTCGGTTACCTCGACGAATACCCCGACTATCAGACACAGGGAGAATCGCTCGAAGATCTGAAAGTGCATCTGCTAGATCTTCACAAAGACCTGTCGTCCGATGCGATTCCCGGCGTCATCCACCATGAGGAACTCGTGATTGCATGAAGCGAGCCGACCTCGTTCGCAAATTGACGGAACTCGGTTGTGAACTCATCCGCCACGGTGGATGCCACGATTGGTATCAGAATATGGAAACCAAAGTTTGCCAGCCCGTGCCCCGCCACCGGGAGATCAAAGAGAACCTTGCGAAATCGATCATCAAGAAACTTTCCCCGCCCCAATGACTACTCTCGAAATGCCAACTCTCCTCGATTCCGCTCCGGAAACTCCCGCCTATCTGCCCGCTTGGTTCGCCGCCCGCCAACAATCCGCGTGGCAGCGCTTTCTCGCCACTCCTGCTCCGAAACGCGGCGATGAAACCTGGCGTTTTTCCAGCATCAAACAGCTCGATTTCTCCGGCTTCCAGAAAGCACCAGTCACCGGCGCGAATGACCTGATCGCCCGCTCGGTCGGACTCGAGTCGCCCGCAGCCAAGCTGGTCTTCGCCAACGATGAACTCATCCACGCCGATTTCCATCTGCCCGAAGGTGTCATCTGCCTGCCGCTCGCCGAAGCGCTCGTTTCGCACAGTGATCTTGTGCAAGCACACTTCATGAAACAGGAAACGCGTCTTGGCTCCGCAAAATTTGCCGCGCTGCACGAAGCCTCTCTAACCAACGGATTGTTCGTTCACGTCCCCGACAACGTCGAAGTCGAAGGAGCCATCGAAGTCCACCACTGGATCGCCGGTGAAAACACCGCCATTTTTCCACACACACTGATCGTCACCGGTAAAAGTTCGAAGGTCCGCGTCGTTGATATTTTCCGCTCGGCAGATGACACACAACCTGGCCTCGCCATCGCCTTCAACGACCTCTGCGCCGGTCCGAATTCGAAACTCGATTACGTCGCCATCCAAGCCTTCAACGAATCCACCCGCGTCATTCAGATCAACGAGACTTCCACGTTTCGCGATGCATCCGCCATCGGTTTTATCCTCAACACGGGCGGCTCATGGGTGCGTAATGAATCACTTTCCCGCCTCGAAGGCTCCGGCTCACGCTCTGATATGCTTTCTGTTAGTATTCCCGCTCACGAGCAAGAATACGACCAGCGTACTTTTCAACACCACGTCTCGGAAGGCGCTTACTCAGATCTGCTTTATAAAAACTCCCTCTACGACGACTCCCGCACGATCTTCTCTGGACTCATCTTCGTGGACAAGGACGCCCACCACACCGACGCCTATCAGACCTGCCGTAATCTCTTGATGAGCGACACCTGCGAGTCCAACTCCATGCCCGGTCTCGAGATCAACGCCGACCAAGTAAAATGTTCCCACGGCAGCACCTCCTCCCAGATCAGCGACGAGGAAATCTTCTATCTCCGCGCCCGTGGCATCGATCCCGTGAATGCCCGCCAACTCATCGCCCGTGGCTTCTCAGTGGATGTGCTGGAACGCCTGAAGAACGAGCCCTTGGAGGAATTGATTCTCAAATTCATCGACGAGAAATTTGCAAAAATTGCCCTCGCATAGCAGCGATCCCCGGTCGCCGCGAATTGATAAAATTGGTGCCCCGAACATTCCGGATTGATCCATGGCGACGAAATCCTTCTATGTGAACTTCCCAGCCGCGTTGGCCGAGGCGGCGCCGATCGAAAAAGGTGAGGAGATGGAATGGCTTGTGAAAAACCGAAATACGTTTGTGTTACGCCGCATTCAGCCAAAAAATTTCTTGGTCAAAGGAAAATGCCCTTAACTTGACGCGCCCCCCGACCCGGCCATCTTACTGCGTTTGCTTGGCTATCTGACAGAGATTTTCACCAAGCACCACCAAGCCCACGGTGTCTCACTACCGCCTGAGATACGAAAATCCGTTCTCTTGCACAGGGTCGAGAGTCCCCCACAAGTTTGCCCTCCTCGCAGATGAGGAGTTGCATCGTGAACCGCCAATTGGCATTTCACGGTTGTGCGACGGTCATCTGACTCGACCGCCATTTTTGAAAATTATGAAACCGACACTCCTCGTCCTCGCCGCCGGAATGGGCAGCCGCTACGGTGGCCTCAAACAAATGGACCCCATGGGCCCCAACGGGGAAACCGTCCTCGACTACTCCGTCTATGACGCGATCCGCGCCGGCTTCGGGCGGGTGGTTTTCATCATTCGCGAGGATTTCGCCGAGGCGTTCCGGCAGGGTGTGGGCTCCCGCTTCGCCGATATCATCGAGGTGGACTATGCTTTTCAGAAATTGAACGATCTACCCGAGGGTTTCACCGTCCCGGAAGGCCGGGCAAAACCTTGGGGCACCGCCCACGCCATCCGCGCCGCGCGCCATCTCGTCAAGGGTTCATTCGCCGTCATTAATGCCGACGATTTCTACGGCAGCGACGCCTACGTCCGCGCTGCAAAATTCCTCAACGCGCCGCATGACGAACACGCCATCGCCCACTACGCGATGATCGGCTATCCGCTCATCAACACACTTTCCGACCACGGCGACGTGAATCGCGGCATCTGCACTCGCGATGCGGAGGGCTTGCTCACCAGCGTGGAAGAGTATGTGAAAATCGAGCGCGATGCCGATGGTGTGGTCCGTGGTAATGCGCTCGATGGAACCCGCAAGGAGGTCTGTGAAAACTCACCGGTCTCCATGAACTTCTGGGCATTCACCTATGGTTTCATCGATCACCTGGAAACGGAATTCACCGCCTTTCTGAAAGACTTCGGTCACGTGGAAAAATCCGAGAACTACATCCCCACCATCGTCGATGCACTCATCCGCACGGGTAAGGCGGATTGCGCGGTGCTCGACACAAGCAGCCACTGGTTCGGCGTCACCTATCCCGAGGACAAGCAGCACGTCGTCGCCTCGATCCGTAAGCTGATCGAGACCGGCGAATACCCAACAATCCTCGCCTGATGCACGATCTCCGCGCGATTTCCTCGCTGTTCCAGATGCGTGCCGACTTCGTCGAAGCATCACCCTTCGGCTCCGGGCACATCAACGACACCTACTGCGCTTTGTATAATCAAGCGGGTTGCCGCGTCCGCTATATTCACCAGCGGGTGAACCAACACGTCTTCAAAAACCCCGTCCAAGTGATGGAAAACATCGCCCGCGTGACTCGCCACGCGTTAGATTCATTGCTCGCAGAAGGCAATCCCGAGGCCCACCGGCGCACGCTCACCTGCATTCCCGCACATGATGGGAAGCCTTACGCCATCGACCCCGAGGGCAACCTCTGGCGGACCTATCCGTTCATCGAAGGCGCGCGCGGCTATGATGAAATCGAATGCAATGAGCAAGCCTATCAGGCGGCGAAGGCATTCGGCGCGTTCCAGAACCTCACTGCAAATCTCGCGGGCGCACGGCTTCACGAAACCATTCCGGACTTCCATCACACACCGAAGCGACTGGAAGCACTCGAAGCCGCGATTCTTAATGATCTGGCAGGACGGGCTTACACGGTCCAAGCCGAGATCGCCTTCGCCCGCGCTCATGCTGCGGATTGCTCGCGCATCACCGATCTCATCGCCTCCGGAGCCATTCCCGAGCGCGTCACCCATAACGACACAAAACTCAACAACGTCCTGCTAGATGAAACCACGGTGGAAGGAATCTGCGTGATCGATCTGGACACCACCATGCCTGGCTCCGCGCTCTACGACTTCGGCGACATGGTTCGCACCGCCGCGCCCACGACACGGGAAGACGACCCGGATCTAGCACGCATCGGAGTCAACCTCGACCGCTTCGATGCGCTGGTGCGTGGCTATCTTTCCACCGCGACATTTCTCAATAAATTAGAAATCGCCAACCTCGCGTTTTCCGGAAAACTGATCACTCTCGAACTTGGTATTCGGTTTCTAACGGACTATCTGGACGGGGATCACTATTTCAAAATCAAGCACCCGGGTCACAATCTCGACCGCTGCCGGAATCAGTTCGCGTTTGCAGCGGCATTGGAGGAAAATATGGCAGAGATGGAAGAGATCGTCCGCCGGAGCGTGTGACAATTTCGTTAATTTCGAGGGTTTTTGAAACTTGTCAGACCCCATGGACGGATAGTTGGTGAATGAGAACGAAAATCTTAGCACTGTGGATGGCCGCTTGCGCGATCGGAATGGCGAGACCGGGCGACTTGGATCGAAACTTCGACCCTGAGTTACGAGCGTGGGTCACACCCGACCATGTCACCATCGCGGCCGATGGACGGGCGTGGGTCGGTGGCGGGTTCGATCGCGGAGATGATTATTCCACCGGTGACCTGGTGCGTTTGGGAGAAAATGGTGGGGTGGAAAGCGAGCCTGCGTTGGGCTATCTCGAACGAGATTCAGATTTCACCTACCGTGAGGTTTTTTCGCCGTCTACCACGCCGGGCACAGCTGGTAACTTTGGCTACCGCTTGGTCAAAGCTCCTCCAGCGACTCCATTTTTGTTGGCGAGTGGCGACTTTCTGCTGCCCACCCCGTCATTGAGCTGGCTGCGGATGAGCGCGGCGGGCGAGGTGGTCGGTAAGGCGTTTCTGGATCGGGGCTTCGGCCAAATGATCACGCCGCAGTTCGAACGAGATGGGAAGTTGTGGGTGATCCGAGAATCCATCTCGGGGAGCCGGGTGCTGGAGCGAAGGAATAGCGCGGATGGCCTGCTGGATCCCGGATTTTCTCAAGCGGCGAACTTGCCGAAAAACGTCAACGGCGCGGCCCCCGGAGTGAATGGCAGCGTATGGGTGACTGCGGGTGATGGATTTTCAAAATACCTTGATACATTCGAATATTTTCCGAATCCCATCATCATCTCAGAGCAGTATCAACTTTTTCAAATGAATGCATCTGGGCAACAAATGGGCGTGAGCAAGACGCTGCGAAGCTACCGCGAGCCACGGCTTGTGGCAGGACCGGCAGGTTCTTTCCGGATCGTCTATGGCCTCGATCAATCCCGCGCGGGTTACTCGACGACAACGCTGTATGGCACCTATGTGATCGACTGGTTCTTACCCACAGGCGTCCTTGAAAAGACGAAAAATTTCGGCTTGGCTTCCCCCAATCCATTCCTCTGGACAGAGGCTGCGGATGGCTCGTATTTGGCGACCAGCTACAATGGCCTTACTCAGAAGTTTAGCGCAAAAGGGGTGATCGATCGATCTTTCCCGAGTCCAGGTCGGGTGCGCTCCGTCAAGGCTCTAGCAGGCGGGAAATGGTTGATCGACGGCAGTCGGCGACTCAATGCGGACGGCAGCGAAGACTCGGCATGGACTGTTCCAGAATTCCATGTGCCAGCCAAGGTCACGACCTTGGTTCCGCTGCCGAATGGGCGGGTCTTGGCAGGTGGAAATTTCGCCACGGCGGACGGGATCGTGAGCAATCGACTGGTGGTATTTTTTCCTAACGGCCAAATCGATCCCTCGTTCATCCCGGATGACCGGATCGGCGAATGGCGCTCAGTGGCGGCGTCTGGTCAGGCGATCTATGTGGTGACGAACCAAGTGGTGAGTTATGGAAAACAGATTCGGTCGAATTTAGTTAAACTCCAAATGGACGGCACTTTGGACGAAACGTTTGACCCATTGCTGCCCACGACAAGCTGGATTGGCAACAATACCTTTCAGACAATCAGTTTAACCGGGACCGTTGGGTTGCCATTCCTTGTATGGCCGGGTGTCGTGGGCTTGCCTGGCCTTACGCCTTTACCCATCAGTCTGCCCACGAAAGTCCCCGCCGACTTTTCCAAAGTGCACGCACTGCCCAGCGGGGATGTTCTAGCAGAAACCTACTCGGCAGGCGGCGATGTGGCTTACCGAACGATTGACCGCTTGCGTCCGAATGGCTGGTATGATCCGAGCTTTCAGTCGATCGAAAGCGATCGGAATTTCGCGCCCGTGCTGGTAAAGGCAGACGGTGGATTTGTAATCTCTGGAGTCATTTACCGCCAAAATGGCAAGGTCGAGCGAGATCTAACGAGACTTGGTTTCGGATTGCGGCCCTTGTGCGAATGGTCAGGTGGTTTGCTCTTCCTGGAAACAAAAGAAACTGTGACAAATACTCGTCTACGACTCTGGACGAAGCGCGGCTGGGCGACTTGGCTCAATCCGCCGTCCCTAAATCAAGTGTTCAGCGCCACGCCCGGTGACTTTGGCATGCTCTATTTGGACGCCAGTTTTGCTAACGGCACGCGATCATTGGTCCGGCTGCTTCCAAGTGGGCGCATCGACAGCACCTTCCACGCGCCAACTTTCGGACAGCGTAAGCGCCAATTCGCGGGAGATTGGTGGAGAGCAGAGGAATCTGGTAAGGCCATCTACGATCCTGCGCAGGATGAATTTCTTCGATTTCCACAAACCATGATCTGGCATACTGCATCACGCTGCCTCTGGACTGGCGGCGATTTCAACATGGTGAACGGCCTAGCACGCGATGGCCTCGCTCGACTCAACGGCGGATTCTCATGGTGGCCATGGCGGTGAGAAATTTTGCAGATTGGTGAAACTCAGCCTCTCCATCGGGCGGATCTTATGACAGAAGGTGAGCAAGCGATGGGAGAAACGGCGAAAATGATCGATCCAGACGAGCGGGAGCATGCCCGTGATGGATCGCGGCTGATCACCCGCATCGCTCGCCGGGATGCGGACGCCCTCGCCGAGCTTTACCGGATGTGGGGCGACCGACTTTACAGTATGGCCCTGCACTGGATCAAAGACGAAGGCGCTGCCCGAGAGGCCTTGCAAGACTGCCTTTTGCGAATCTGGAAAAAAGCCGCTGACTTTGATTCAGAAAAAAGCAGCGGCTTCACCTGGTGC
The DNA here is from genome assembly GCA_031430055.1 of Akkermansiaceae bacterium. Lineage (GTDB taxonomy): Bacteria > Verrucomicrobiota > Verrucomicrobiia > Verrucomicrobiales > Akkermansiaceae > Luteolibacter. The sequence continues at coordinate 7,239 of JANPAU010000092.1, forward strand.
AGCATGATTCTTCGTGGCCTCTGCCTGGATCATTTAAGGAAACGTAAACGACGCGCCGCTGTCTGGCAGGATTGGGAAACCTCATCCATGCTTGAAATGCCTGCCCGGAGCGGTGTGGAAGATCTTTTTTTCCGGGAAACGGTCACCCGCGTGCGGATCGCCCTTGCTCAGTTAGATGAGTGCGAAGCGGAGTCCGTGCGGGTAGCGCTGTTCGATCCTGGCACTGTCCAAGATCACGCCTCACGCTGGGGAGTTCCGCTTGGCACGGCGAAAATCCGGATTCACCGGGCGATGTTAAAACTTCGAGAAATGCTTAATCAAGGAGGTAGCCATGAATCCCACTGACCTCAGCGATGCCACCGCGCGGGCGCTGAATTTACTTCCTCCTGGGGATCCTGCTAGTTCAGATCCACGTCTCGTGCGCGATCCTCGGCTGGTGGAAGAGGCGAGGCAATCGAGAGAAACTACCGCGGCGGTATGGCTGGCCGTGTCTCCGCTGCGAGTCGCGCCGCCACACGTATTGAATGACGTAATGAAGGAAATCCAGTCGCCCGAGGTGATGAGGCGGGTGACTCCCCATCGTTCGCTTCCGTGGTTGATAGCAAGTGGCTGGGCGGCCGCTGTCGTGGTCGCATTTTGCCTCTGGCCGGAGCGTTTACCGACTTCTTCTCAGCGTGAACTCGTCGCAAGTCCCGTCGTCGGCCCTGCGGAAATGCCTGCGGATGCGGCACCGGCGACTACTCCTACACCGCGCGATGCTCGCTTGCGAAAGGACATCGCCCGCCTCCAAGAGCGCCTCATCACTTTACAAAATAACCCCGTCTGCCCGACTTCACGCGTGCTGAGTCTTTCCGCACCCGGAGCCGTCAGGCGCACGGAGGATGAATCGCGGCAATACGTGCATAAGCTCCTCACCGACGCTTTGCGCTCTGCCTTGGAGGCGACCAGTGGCGCACCATCCGACCCGGCCTCCCTCGTCATCGAGCGTGGCTGGCTCCCCGGTGGACTGCCCATTCCCGACGACGGCGGCTTGATCCGGCATCGGAATTTCCCCGAGAAGGACTGGCAGGAACTCGGTCTTTCCCGCGCTGCGAATGGAAATTTTTATGACGCCGCTAGCCAAACCGTGTGGGGGCCGGACCCCGAGGGAAGAGGATTCATCGGGAGGAAAATCAGCGAGAAGGACGATGTCGCAGACTTTACTCAAGAGCCGGACAAGACGACGACACCAGTGAAACCACAAGCTGTACCGGAAGGCTTCGTCATCGAAAATCCGACGGAAAACCGTGCCGAAATGTTTGTTGAAAACATGCCCACAGTGCCGGAGGGCAAGCAGCTCGTCGTCCAATTCACCAATACAGAGGGTGTTAAAACTGAAGCTCCACTCATCCCCTTAGACGGCGGAGGAGTGGCAAGTGCCAACCCTGTCCCCGCAAGTACAGGGTTGGCACCTTCCTACTCATACGGTGGTTCAAGCGCCCTTGGTCCTGTGACGCTGATCGGTGGAGATTACGCTCAATTCGGTGTCGGGAAAGTGGTGAGTAACGGAGTTAGGACGAATCATCTATCCAACTCGGCGACGGTGAATTCCTCCTCCGTGGGTGTTTCTGACAGCACCCAATATAGTATCAACATCGTCGGTTATCTCAATGGAGGCTCGCTGATTGTCAATTTCCCCAATGGCACGATTCCCGCAGAAGTCCAACTTGCACTCCGCGATAACTCTTCAGCTGGCCAGCAAGACGAAATCATCGTCAAGTCCGGGGATTGAAACGGAGCCGCAGCTCGTTTATTAAGTTGCCCACACCTCATGGCAACATCCGACCCTAGCACTACCGCCGCCGCACCTTGGGAGACCAAGCGCAATCCCTCGGGAGGACACCTCATCCGCCGCTCGCTGCCATGGCTTGGCGGATTTCTATTGCTCGGGCTGATCGCATGGGGGCTATGGCCGAAGCCGATCGTGATCGAAACCGGCACCGTCGCCCGCGGGCCGCTGACTGTCCGCGTTTCCGAAGAGGGTAAAACACGGGTGAGAAATCGCTACGTGGTGGCCGCCCCGGTCGCAGGGAAAATGCGCCGTGTCATGCTCAAACCCGGTGACGAGGTGAAAGCTGGTGAGACGATTCTAACATCTATTGAGCCGATGGCAGCACCCTTGCTCGATCCTCGCGCCCGGGTCCAAGCGGAGGCAGTCGTCTCCATGCACGTGGCTGCCCGCAAGCAGGCCAGTGCTTTGTTAGAGTCTAAACAATCTGCCTTGAAAACCGCCGAGGAAGACCGCGACCGAATCCGCGCGGTGACCCGTGAGGGCACCGTTTCTGAGGCGGATCGCGACCACGTTGAGGGCGACGCTTTGATGCGTGCCGCCGAAGTCCGTGCTTCGGAATTTGCCCTGCAAGTCATCGACTACGAACTCGCCCAAGCCCGTGCCGCGCTGGAACGTCCTGATTCTCTTACAGCGGGAAATCTGGTAGAAGTGAAATCCCCCGTCTCAGGTCGCGTGCTGAAAGTGATCCAGGAAAGTGAAATGGTCGTCAGTCCGGGGACGCAAGTTTTAGAAATCGGTGATCCCGCAGACATCGAGATCGAAGCCGAGATTCTTTCTCGCGATGCGGTGGCAATCCGTCCCGGAGACGCAGTGGAAATCGAACAATGGGGCGGCGAAACCTCGCTCAAAGGTCGTGTCCGCCGCGTGGAGCCTGCCGCGTTTACCAAAATTTCTGCACTGGGAGTCGAGGAACAGCGCGTCATCGTGCTCAGCGATCTTGTCGAGATCCCAGACACGGCGAAGGCGCTGGGAGATCGCTTCCGGGTCGAAGCGCGCGTCGCCACTTGGCATGGCGACGATGTGCTCATCATCCCAGCAGGCGCGCTTTTCCGAGAGGGGAATGCGTGGAAAAGCTATCTCTTCAAAAATGGTAAGGCCAAGCTAACCGCCATCGAAGCAGGGCACTCGGACGGGCGTTTCACGGAGATCCTCTCCGGACTTGCGGCGGGCGATGAGGTCTTGCTTCATCCACCGGACTCCGTGAAGGACGGATCTTCCGTGCAGAAACGCGAGCGTTGAGCTATCTAACTTATTACTCCGCGACTTCCTTGGGCTTCATCAAGAAGTAGAGCAAGAAGCTCACTGCGAAAATTCCCAGTGCGATCAGAGGTGCCAACGCCGCTCCCGGCCTCGGATCGATGAATGCCGCCTGCACCCGGACGACGATCAAGAGCGAGCAAACCAGCGCTCCTAGAATGGGTACCAAGAGCGGAACATCGAAGCCATCCCCCGGCTCACTGGAGCGGCGTTTGAGGACGATGAGAGAAACATTCACGAGCGTGAAAACCACTAACAACAACAGCACCGTTGCCTCCGCCAGTGGCTTCACCCCGCCACTCAGGATCAGGAGGCTAACAATTCCGAACAAAACAAAGATCGCCACCTGTGGCGTGTGCCGCTGTGGATGAAGTTTCCCTAGTAGCGCGGGTAAAAGCCCCTGCCGGCTCATGCCGTAGAGCAACCGCGAACCCATCAGATAGTTGAGCAGCGCGGTATTGCCGATCGCAAAAATGGTGACGCCCAAATAGATCCGGTCGATGCCCGCAAACCACGGAGCTGCCCGATGTGCCACCTCCATCAACGGCGTCTTGCTGGCGGCGAGTTCCCGCCACGGCAGCACCGACACCGCCGTGATGGCGACGGCCATGTAGATCAAAGTTGCAAGAATCATCGCGCCTATCAGGCCGAAGGGAATGTCGCGTTTCGGGTTCTTCACCTCCTCACTCACATTGAGGATATCCTCAAAACCGATGAACGAAAAAAACATCAATACCGCGCCTTGCAAGACCAGTGCAAGCGTGATGCCGGACCCGACTCCGCTCACATCTGTAGGAGTTTCTAAATAGTTCACGCCGCCCCAGTATTTCACTCCGACGGCGATGATGAAAAGCAGTCCTGCCGTTTCCACCACCGTGCAGACGATGTTCACCCACATGCTTTCCTTCATCCCTCGGTAAATCACGCAACCCACAAGAAACACCATGGCGATGGCTACTACCTTGATCGGCAACACCATCCCTAGAGCTTTTTCCAAGTTCTCCGCAATCGCTTGTGAGCCGGTGGCCATGCTTGTTAGCCCACTCATCATCACGGCGATGCCGACGACGTAACTGATCGCCGGTCGTCGCAACGCCCGCTGCGTGACGAAAGCCGCGCCGCCTGCTTTGGGATAACGTCCGCCGACACAGGCGTAGGATAATCCCGTGAGCATCGCGGCAACCATCGCCGCGAGAAATGCCAGCCACACGGCATTTCCCAGCGACTCCGCCGCTCGACCGACGAGGGCGTAGATCCCCGCGCCGAGCATGGAGCCGAGGCCGTAGAAGAGAACTTGCCAACGCCCCAAGGTCGGGAGAAGTGCGGGGGATGAAGCGGAATCTTGGGACATGCAACAAGACTCTGCAAAATGCGTGCCGCGTAAACGTCATTTTCCAGCACCCATTGGAGGTCTGCTCGTGCCAACTGATTTCCCCGATTCGAAATGCGGGTGAATGACGCATCCATCGCCGAGATTCAGAAAGTGATATATTGCTCGCAATTTAGTGAATCGTTCATCAAATTCTCTTTCGAACATTGATCTATCGCCCTTAACCCCATGAAAGCGCTCGTCCCCACCTTAGTCATCTGCATCTCTGCATTCTTCATCGTCGCGCAAAATCCAAAGAAGGAGGAAGTTGCTCCAGACACTCTCGAGAAAATCGCCGCTGCGCTGCCAGATAAGCCATTCGCAAAGCCGCAGAAACCACGCAAGCTTTTGGTCTTTTGCAAGACCAATGGATTTCGTCATGGCTCCATTGCGACTGGAAAATTGGCGATTGAGGAACTCGGGAAAAAGACTGGTGCTTTTGAAGCGGTGATCAGTGACGATTTAGAGAATTTCGAAATCAAAAATCTAGCCACGTTTGATGCCATTTGCTTTTTGAATACCACTCTCAATGTCTTCGCACCTCACAAAGACGAGTTCGCGACCCTATCTGAAAAAGACAAAAAAACTGCGGATGAGCGCGAGGCACGCTTGAAGGAAAATTTGATGAAATTCGTCAAGTCAGGTCGTGGCTTTGTGGGGATCCATTCCGCCACAGATACCTTTCATGAATGGGCGGAGTATGGAGAGATGATGAATGGCTCTTTCGACGGACATCCTTGGAATGCGAACACGATGGTGAGCATCAAAGTGGAACCAGGCAAAGAAGTTCATCCATTGGTGGCCATGTTCGGGGGTAAGAATCTCGAATTCAAAGAAGAGATCTATCAGCTTAAAAAACCTTATGACTCGAAGGCTGTGGATATGCTGCTGCGCTTAGACACCGAAAAAACTGACATGACGGTGAACGGCATCAATCGCACCGATGGCGACTTCGGCGTAGGCTGGGCGCGCCACTGGGAGAAGGGTCGCGTGTTCTATTGCTCCATCGGCCACAACAACGAGATGTTTTGGAATCCACAAATCCTCAGCCATTATCTTGCTGGCATCCAGTGGGCACTCGGCGATTATAAGGTGGATGTTAAAAAATAGAGGGTGATTTTCGCCTCTATTTCATCGCCCCCATAAAGGTAAAAAGGAAGAGATGACATCTCTTCAGTCGGCCCCTAACTTTTTTGCACGGCTGGGGTCGAAGAGTAGCCGTGGAGCTACTCTTCCCGAGGATCGTCTCAACTGCTGAAATAAGACGGACTATGCCACCAGTGCTTTTAGTCTCCGGCAGACTTCCTCGACGTTGGCCCGGGAGTTAAAGGCGGAAATCCGAAAGTAACCTTCACCTGCCGAGCCGAAACCTGAGCCGGGGGTGATGACAACTTGAGCCTCTCCTAACATTTTATCAAACATGTCCCATGAACTCAGTCCAGCCGGGCAGCCAACCCAGACGTAGGGCGCGTTTTCACCGCCGAAGACAGGCAGACCTGCGGCTGCGGCAGCTTCGCGGAGGAGCTTGGCATTACCCATGTAATGCTCGATAAGCGCGCTGACTTGCTGTTTCCCTTCGGTGGAAAACACGGCAGCGGCGGCTTTTTGAACCGGGTAGCTGGCACCGTTGAACTTGGTGCTGTGGCGACGCGACCACAGTTGGTGCAGTGGGATGCGCTCGCCGGTGTCGGACTTGGCAGTGACGGTCTTAGGAATGACGATATAGGCGCAACGGATACCCGTGAAACCACCGTTTTTCGAGAAACTTCGAAACTCGATGGCACAATCCCGCGCACCTTCGATTTCGAAAATCGACCGTGGGATTTCCGGGTCTTGGATGAAGGCCTCGTAAGCGGCATCAAAGAGGATGATGGCGTCGTTCGCCTTGGCGTATTTCACCCAAGCTTCAAGCTGCTTACGGGTGGCGACTGCTCCTGTCGGGTTGTTCGGGAAACAGAGGTAAATGAGATCGGCCTTCTCGTTAGGGACATCGGCGACGAATTGGTTCGCTGCATTGCACGGCAAATAAAGAAGGCCAGCGTAGGCACCTTTATCATCTGCATCGCCGGTATTACCCGCCATCACGTTGGTATCGACGTAGACCGGATAGACGGGATCAGTGATGGCGATGACGTTGCCCTTGCCGAAGATGTCGAGGATATTGCCAGTGTCGCACTTCGAGCCATCCGAGATGAAAACCTCGTCGGCGGAGATCCCGAGATCGGCGAATTGGTTATCCACGATCGCCTGGCGGAGAAACTCATAACCCTGCTCCGGACCATACCCCTTAAACGTCTCGCGGCTGGCCATTTCATCCACACCTTCATGCATTGCCTTCACCACGGCGGACGGCAGCGGCTCAGTCACGTCGCCGATGCCGCAACGAATGATGCGGGCGGCTTTATCGGGATTTTCTTCAGTGTATACCCGCACCCGGCGGGCGATTTCAGGAAAGAGGTAACCTGCTTTGAGCTTAAGGAAATTGGAATTGATGGTGGCCATGCGGGCGGATGTTTAACGATGACTGGGCCATCGCGCAAGGCCGGAACAGGAACCATGCTTAGACCTGGGGTTCTGCAAGTAGGAGCGAAAGGCGGCGGATTGCCAGGCAGGTGCCGTTTTCTGGATTCACATCCACCATGACACCGCACAATCGAACGGGGCCTTTGGCGATTGGAAATCGGGTGGGCAGCCCTGATTTGAATCGCCAGACCACTGACTCGATACTGCGTCCTAACACGGACTCCTCGGGGCCGCACATGCCGGCGTCGCTGAGGTAGCCCGTGCCGCCGGGAAAAATATTTTCATCCGCCGTTTGCACATGCGTGTGGGTGCCTACCACGAGCGAAACCTTCCCATCTAGCATCCGTCCCATCGCGATTTTCTCGCTGGTCGTCTCCGCGTGCATATCGACGACGATCGTTGTCACGCCGTCCGCCCGCAGTCGCGCGACTTCTTTTTCCACCGCCAGATAGGGGTTATCCAAAGGTGGCTGGATAAACGAACGGCCCTGCACTTGGATCACTCCGATGCGGCCCTTGGCGGTCTCCAATACCACGCTGCCCGCTCCGGGCGTGCCCTCGGGGTAATTCAACGGCCTCAGTAATCTCGGCTCCGTTGGGAAATAATCGACGATTTCCTGCTGATCCCACACGTGGTCGCCGGTCGTGATGACTGCCGCACCTGCACGCAGCAGATCGATGGCGATCCGTGGGGTGATTCCTTTGCCACCAGCAGAGTTTTCCCCGTTGACGATGCAAAAGTCGATGTCTTCGGAGGCTTTGAGCAAGGGCAACTGTTCGATCACCGCCTTGCGTCCTGGCTCACCGACGACGTCCCCGAGAAATAAAATACGAATTGCAGACATGAAAAAATGCTCTCCGGGAAAGATCCACCTTCATTCGATCCCCGACAATCCAATTTCCACATCAGTGATCACTCCAGCGCAGCTTGTTCGCCGGGGTTTGACAGAATTTGTGAATTCAGATAATCAACTTTCATGAACGAAATGGTACAAGATGTTTGGTTTTACTCACAAGCAGGAGAGCGGATCGGACCGGTGAGCTTCGTGGATTTGAAAATCAAAGCTACCGAAGGCGGACTCAATCCACGCCTCGATATGGTCTGGACTCACGGAATGCCGGAGTGGAAGCCAGCAGGAGAAATCGAAGACTTGTTTGAGCGCCGCGCCCCGGGCGATATTCCGGAAGGTTTATCCTCGCCGACGGACCCTTACCGCCCCCCTGAAACGGAGTCCCCCGAAGATTTCATGGCCAAGCAGGGTGAATGGCCCGGGGCTCGACGGCGCAGCTTCATTTTAGGAACCTTACTTTTCCCGGTCTTGTGGTCATTTGGATTCACGGCTGCAACACCATTCCTAACAACCCAATTCGGTCCTGAGATGATGAAAGTCATCGTTCCTGCCTCGAACATTATACCCTTTTTTGTCGCGTTGGTGATCAGTCTCAAGCGATTGGTCAATCTGGGCATGAGCCGCTGGTGGTACTTGGGGAATTTCATCCCGATTCTAAATTTCTGGGTCGGCTACCGCTGCTTCGCTTGCCCTGCCGGCTACGCCTTTCACAAGAAACTCGACGGCGCTGGGATCTTTCTCGCCATTCTTTACTGGCTGATGATCGTCGTGGTGATCCTCATGATCGCCGCAGTCGTGGCCGTGATGTTCGGAGCTCTCGGTTCTCCCGAGCTCCGAGAGAAATTGTATGACGTTCTCCGGATGGCGAGCGCACCTCAGCCGTGATTCAATATTCCAAACAAGCCGACGAACGCCGCGAAGCCGGACCACTGGAATGCTGGTGCTTGCACGGAGCCGTCGGCATGGCGGCGGACTGGCGCGGCTTCGCCAAAAATCTAGCAAGCGCAGGAATCGGCTCAAGGGCCGTGGATTTATGGCGCTTCCTCGACTGCTGCCCGATGCCACTCCCCGAGTTTGCTAGAGCGATCAATGCCGACGCCAGCGGCGAAGTCTTCCGGGGTCATGGCCGCGCTCTGCTAGGCTACTCCATGGGCGGGCGGATGGCGCTGCACGCACTCTTAGAAAACGACCATCCATGGCAAGCCGCCGTCATCGTCTCCGCCCATCCAGGGTTAGAAATCGAAACTGACCGCGCTGCTAGACGAGCCGCCGACGCCGAGTGGGCCACCCAGGCACTCGCCGGAAACTGGAAAAATTTCCTCGATGCGTGGAATGCCCAAGACCTACTCAGCGGTTGCCCAATGCGCGACTCACAAGCCACCAGCAGCCTCATCATGCGCCGTCGCGAGATCGCCCGTAGCTTTGTGGACTGGTCACTCGGCGCTCAAGAACCGTTGTGGGATCGCTTGAATGAAATTAAAATCCCCATGCTCTGGATCGCCGGGGAAAATGACCCCAAGTTCCGCGCCCTCGCCGAGCGCGCCGTCTCTCTATCACCTAACGCAAATCTCGTCATCGCCCCGGCTATAGGCCATCGCGTGCCATGGGAAGCGGCGGGCTGGTTCACCGATCAAGTCGCCAGCTTCCTCAAGCTGGGGCACGTTTGAAACTCCCTCCCCCAAGCTCTCAATTTTGGAAATGGCGTGGGCGGCTTTCTTTTCGAAGTCGATTCAAGCGATCATCCGCGGCGGATTTTTGATCCCGCGAAAAGCACGATAATCCGGAAAACCCGCTTCTCACGCGTTTCAATTTTCCCGGTGGTGAGGTCGAAGCGCTTGGGAACTTCCTGAAGATGGATGTCGACCGTGACGCGGAATCCTCTCTCCGAGTAAATGTCGATCAAGATCGCGATGGCAACGGAGTTATTGAAAAGTGCATCTTCGGTATTGATCATCGCACGCCCGCTCACCGCATGGCGTTTGATGATGGGCATCATTTTTACTTGGATGAAATCCACGACTTCTCGCAACAACTTCGGATGCTCGACCTGATAGCTGTCCAGTCGATTCACGAGGTCCTGACGAGCGTGTTGCACGATTTCATCCGCCAGCGGGATGTGCCTGAGCGTATCGTAAGTGCGCGGATCGAGTTCCAACGAGCTTTGGTATTCGAGCTCTTGAATGATGTTCTGTTGGACGATCTCGATCGGTGCCTGGGCGTTGATGAAATGATAGTGGAAAATCTGTTTGAGCGAAACGAGGGCGTCGTAGGTCTTCTCCTTAAATGTGCGGTAGCGGTTACGGGCGAGATCGGGATCGAAGTCGGTGGTCCGCTCCTCAAGCAGTTCGCCCACGCCGGATTGGCGGATCTCCACATTGCGGTGGAGGGTTTCCTGACCGCGTTTGAGTTGGCGGTTGATGCTTTCCGACTCGTCCACGAAGAGCACCATGATGTGGAAGGTCGGTTGCCGGAAAAGATGAGCCGTGGCGGTGCCGTTGAACTCACGGCGAAGGGCGATCATCTGATCATAAAACAGCTTGAGGCACTCGACTTGGACCGTCGTCCGAGGAAATCCATCCAGCACGGCACTATCGCGGAATTCGGGCTTCAGCAACTCACGGAGCAGCAGGCGGAGCACCTCCTCATCGCCGACCATCCCGCCGCCTGCCTTGATTTTCTTGGCTTCTGGGGAGTCCAGAAGGTCGCTGATCACGATGGGAGGCGCGGAGATACCACGCACTTCGCAGATGAAAGCGGTGTTAGTCCCTTTACCGGACCCGGGTGCCCCTCCCAGTAAAATCAACTCTTTGGGGAAATGCAGATTTTCTCGCCCAAGATCGTTTTCCAGTTCTTCCCAGGCCCGTTTAAAAATGAGTTGTGCATCTTTGATTTCAAGATCGGGAGTCCAAACGGTGGGGCTTGAGAGGGTCTTATTCACGGCGGGGAGAACTACACATGATTCCCACGCGGCGGTCCAGCGGATCACGTCTGAATCACGCAAACTTCCCAAATTTTACCCATGAAAACCATTTTTTCCCAACGCTCCCGGCAACCTTACTCTGGAATGCGTGGTCTCTTCGTGCTTATTTTTCCTGCAACTCCACAGGGATAAACATCGCCATCAGCGAAAAACCCATCAAATTTCGCCCGGTGCATCCCACGGAAGCTATTGTCATCCGATTGACTCGCCTCACTGAAACCAGCCTGATCGTCCACTGGTTCACTGAATGTCATGGTTTGGTCAAAACCGTGGCAAAAGGAGCTCGCCGGGCGAAAAGCCCCTTCGCTGGTCAACTCGACCTGTTCTTCGGTGGAGAAATCACCTTCAACCGCGCGCGCCAAGGTGAACTGCATTCCTTGCGCGAAGTTGCGATCCACGATTGGCGGGAAGGTCTACGCCTCCAATACAACTCCACCCTGCTCGCCGCCTACTGCTGCCAACTGATAGAGTCTGCTGTCGAGCCTGAGCATTCCGACCCCGGGCTTTTCGATTTACTCAAGCGGGCACTCGACCATCTCGGCACCCAGTCGCCTAGTCTGCGGGCGCTCCATCACTTTGAAACCGAACTCGCCAAGCAGTTGGGAGTGTTTGATCATCAAAGGAAAGCAGAGGCATCCCTGCACGACACCCTTAATCTATTGCCTTCCTCTCGGGGAGAATTAATCGAAAGACTTTCCCCTGCGGATGGTTTCAGCTCGTCAGCCGGAAAAATCCACGAATAATCACTACCACTCTCAGAATTATGGACTCTGCAACCGCTACTCTCATTGGCATTCTTCAAGACCGCGTCGAATCCCTGCGCGCTTCGGGAAACCCCGCCGAGGCCTTGCACGCTGCTAGCGCTGCCGTGGAGAAAGCTCAACAAGCGCTCGATTCCAATCTGGACACCATCGATGTCTTCGCCTCCGCCCTTGAAATCCGCGGTGACCTCCACCGTGAGCTGGGAAATCTGGAACTCGCCCGTGACGACTACCGCCAAGCGATCGACCAGTTGCTAGAACGCCCAGACCGCTTCGCCCAAGTCGGCCGCATCCACGCCGGCCTCGGCGCCGCCTACGACGGGCTTGGTCTCGAAGAGCTGGCCATCCGCCATTGGCAAAAAGCCATCGAGTTTTTCGAAAAAAACGAACCCCCGCTTCTGCTCGACATCGCCGCCATGGCCAACAATCTCGGTTTCATCGCCAAGTCCAAGGGCGACCTCGACGCCGCCGAATCCCACTTCTTGCGAGCCCTCGAAATCGTCCATTCCCAGCACGGCCAAGAGCACGAGCAAACCGCAACGGTCTCCAGCAACCTCGGCGCACTCTATCAAGCCGCTGGCTTCTTTGAACAGTCACGAGAAATGCACATGATCGCCCTGGAAACCCGCCGCAGCATCCTCGGCGAAGATCACCCAGACACCGCCCAGTCGCACAACAATCTCGCGCTCGCTCTTCTCAAAACAGGCGACCGCTCATGGGCTCGCCGTCATTTGGAAAAAGCTCTCACCGGCTACGAAGCGCTCGGCGCAGAATACGCCCCCGACCTCGAAGCCGTGGCCTCGAATTACTGTGATTTTCTTCGTGAAGAGGGCGAGACGAACCTAGCAGAAGTCATCGCCAAACGAGTCCGAGAGGTCCTCGGCCCGGCGGTGGTCTGATCGTCCCTACCATTCCTCCACCTGCGCCACCGCCATCGCGGCAATGCCTTCTTTGCGACCGATGAAGCCCATGGTTTCATTCGTGGTCGCCTTGATTCCGACACGCTCCGGCGGGATGCCAAGAGCAGCGCCAATGTTAGCGCGCATCGCATCGCGGTGAGGCAAAACCTTCGGAGCCTCCGCGATCAATGTGGAATCTACATTGATGATTTTCAAACCTGCTTCCGCAGCGAGCTCACGGCATTTTTCCAAAATCCTGAGTGAACAAATGTCCTTGCACGCCGGATCGCCGGGAGGAAAGTAGTAACCGATGTCCGGCTGACCCATCGCCCCTAACACCGCATCCGCGATGGCATGGCAGAGAACGTCCGCATCGGAGTGCCCCGCAAGCCCATGGGAATGCGGAATCGTCACACCGCCTAGGACAAGTGGGCGGTTTTCCGCGAATTGATGAACGTCGTAGCCGATGCCGGTCATGGGGAGAGGTTGAAAGTTGAGAGGCCGATGAAGATGGGTCGAAAATGAGTTCTCTCGCTTTCAATCATCGACTCTCAATTTCTTCAAAGAATTTCTTCTAGCGGGATTCTGCCGTTGCTGGCCACGATCGAATAAGCGTCGTCGTAGCCTGTGACCGGTGTGAGTTCGACGACTCCACCTGCCGTCTCTACCAGAAGCTGACCGGCGGCGATGTCCCACAGGGAAATGCGGGACTCGATGTAGCCGTCGATACGACCGCTGGCGATGTAAGCCATCCCAAGCGCGGCGGAACCCATCATCCGCATTTTCCGGGCGCGGAGTGACGCGCGTTGGAAGCGGTCCATACCGGTTCGCAGCGCCGCATCGTCCTTGCCGCAGCCGACGTAGAGGATGGACTCGGCGAGCGTCGCACGCTTGCTGGTAGAAATGGGTTGACCATTGAGGAAGGCCGGCGCGCCCTTTTCGACCGTCCAAGTCTCGCCGACCATCGGATCATGAATCACACCGACAACGATTTCACCCGCTACGCGGAGAGCGATCGAAACGCAGAAGTGAGGAATCCCGTAATAATAGTTCACCGTGCCATCGATGGGATCGACAATCCACTGACGCTCGGAATCTTGGTTGCCGGCGATGCCTTCTTCACCATAAAGCGCATCGCCCTCGCGGTTACCTAGCAGAATTTGGGTGATGAGGTCTTGGGATTCCTTGTCGAGCGCCAGTTTGATGTCGTGCTGGGAGGCTTCATCGACCACCGCATCGGAGCCGAAGTGTTTACGGAGGAGTTTTCCCGCTTCAAGAGCGGCGTGGGTGGCGAGTGCGAGGTCAGTCATGGGAAGAAGTTGAGAGTTGAGAGAAAGAGAATGAATGCGTGGATATGGGTGTTGCGAGGTAGAGTCTGAGTTTTCACTTGCAACTCTCAACCATCAACTCTCAACCCATCCAGCGCAATGATGGCGTCTACGAGTTGGAGAGAAAGCTCATGTTTCGAGGCCATGGGTAGAGCCTCACTGCGATTAGGATAGACGAGTAGCACTTGATTGTGATCGGAATCAAAACCGATGCCAGTTTGGGAAACATCATTGGCAATGACCAGATCGCATTGTTTGCGGGAGAGCTTGTCACGGGCATTGAGCTCTAGATTTTCAGTTTCCGCTGCGAAACCTACCAAAGTTCCGCGGAAGCCGAACACTTCGCGAGCGGACCCTAGAATGTCTGCCGTCCGCACAAGTTCGAGCATGAGCGTGTCACCTGATTTTTTGATTTTCTGCGGCTCGATCATCGCAGGGGTGTAATCCGCGACGGCTGCGGCAAAGACGGCGATGTCCATGCGTCCGATGTGTTTTGACACGACGTCGTACATCTCGGCGGCGGTCTCGACTGGGATGAAATCGACATTTTCCGGCACGTCCAAATAGGTTGGACCGGATACTAGCAGCACCGAGTGCCTTTCATGGGCGAAAGCACCCGCAAGGGTGTAGCCCATTTTCCCGGACGAGCGGTTCGTCAGGAAACGCACCGGATCAATCGGTTCGCGCGTGGGTCCGGCTGTGACAAGAACTTTCACCCCGCGAGTCTGGTCACTTGGTAAGAAGACGCAAGCGGGAACCGGGCTGAGCGGCTACAGTCGTTGGTTATCAAGCAGGAGGATGAAGATGGCGATGTTTTCACGAGCAGCTCCTTCCGTGGCCTCGCGCATTCTCGCAAAGTCGGCTTTTACCTCATGAATCGGAACTTGGTAACTCGATCTAACCGTCTTCCGCCAAACTAACAAGCTCTGTCGACGCAGTGCATATCTCACCTCCATCTGCACACGCAGCTTTTCCCCAACTCTCGCATGCTTGATCGAAGTGATGAACGCCTCAACCCGAAAACCGTCCCCACCCACACTTGTGAATAGTCCGCTTCTCACCAATGACCGCTCTAGAGCCTGCTTGAAATCGTCGTTAAGAATGTTCGGAAGAATTTCATCCCGCACGGTGCCATTGATCACTACCGCTTGCATGGGCTGCCCCGTTCGATGGTTGGCAACTGCATGGGGAGGCATTATCGCACGGATGTTAGCATCCCTGCCACAACTCGCGAGCACGCAGGTGAGAATGCCGATGGCTCCAAGGAGCGTGAGTTGAGTTGCAAATTTCATGGGTTCTAATTACGTTGAATGAATGTCTTGATGGTCATGCAGGAACTTGCCGCCCGCAGTCCCGAGGATTGTGCGGTATCGATGGTGAGCGTCTTCGAGTTGTTCGCTGGAGTCTTACGTTGCAGGGGGAGGCGGTATGTCAGGCAAGGTGGAGGCAACGCCACGCAGGACCGTGATTTGATGAGTGGGTAGCTTGAGAACCGTGGAGGACTTGACGATCATCGACGGCACTTCCTTGGGTGGAGGCGGTGGGGTAAACTTGTTGGATGGAATCGAAAGAGCGACATCGGACAGCTCTTGGGCGATGACAAGCCGCGCCGATTGGCACGACAGCTCTGTCTTTTCCTTGGACCCGGGCGAAATAATTTCGCGGCCCGTGAAGACTCGAAAAAGCCGGGCAGGTTCCCCTGCCCGGCTTCTTTGTTAGTTGTAGCGTCGGTCTATGACCACTTCTGTTTCGATTTACATCATTCCGCCCATGCCGTGGTCGTGACCACCGCCGCCGCCTGATGGCGCTTCCTTGGCATGACGGCGACGCCGGGCGAGGAGGGTGAGGGCGCCAAGCCCGGCCAAGGTGGCTGAGGAGGAAGGCTCGGGGACGGTCTGGCCGGGATTTAGATAGAGGAAATTCACCTCGGTATCGTTGAGGGTGTTATCGTAAATTTGCACATCGTCCACGAGGCCGGTGTAAGCTGCTGCGGGACTACCTCCGATGTTGAACCCACCGATGAGAAATGGAGCGGAGTTTGAGTTGATGGTGTAGGCGGTTTGAACGGATTCTACGGGTGCACCATCGACGAAGATCGAGATGGAGACACCACTTTGATAAACTCCGACGAGGTGGTGCCAGACGCCGTCGTTGACGGTGGTGGTGGAGTTCGCTTCTGACCCAGCGGGATTAGAGCCATAGAACCATGCTTTATCTTGGACACCGTAGCCCGCACCACAGAAGTGTTCGGCGTGCTGGCTGCTGCATTTGAATCGTAGAACCGAAAAATCCCGTATTTCTCTTGAGAATGGGAATTTCACGTAGCTCTCCCCTGTGAGTTTGACGCGGGCTTGTCATCAAGGCGCGACATGCCCGAGG
>JANPAU010000093.1:0-8468 GCA_031430055.1 Akkermansiaceae bacterium
CTTCCATGGTGGCGACGGCTTCGGAATACATGCTGAACGGGCTGCGCCGGCCGGCTTGCATGACGTTGCCTTTGTAGAGTTTCATGCGGACTTCTCCAGTGACGGTTTTCTGCGTCTCGGTGACGAGGGCTTGGATGGCGACGCGCTCGGGGGCGAACCAAAATCCGTTATAGACTAACTGGGCGTATTTCGGGATGAGGCTGTCGCGGATGTGCATGGACTCGCGATCGACGACGAGAGTTTCGAGGTCGCGGTGGGCAGCTAGCAGAATAGTACCGCCGGGGGTTTCGTAGATGCCGCGGGATTTCATGCCGACGAAGCGGTTTTCCACGATGTCCACGCGACCGATGCCGTTGCGTCCGCCTAGCAGGTTGAGGACGCGCATGATGCCGTAGGGAGTGAAGAGCGCGTAGCCGTCTTGTTCACCGGTGGATTTCACATCGCCTAACTCGCCGAGGAGGGAGCCGAGGTTGATGTGTTTGAGGCCGATGGCGTTGCCTTTTTCAAAGAGGATTTCGACGTATTCGGCTTGGTCGGGTGCGTCTTCCGGGGAAACGGAAAGAACATACATGTCGGTATCCGCCGGGGTGGTGGCGTCATACCACGGATCTTCCATGGCACCCGCTTCGAAGGAGATGTGGAGGAGATTGCGGTCCATGGAGTAGGGCTTTTTCATAGAGGCTTTGATCGGGATGTTGTTGGCATCCGCATACGCGATCATTTCGGCACGGCCGGGGAATTCCTTCCGGAACTCGGCGTCTCGCCACGGGGCGATGCATTTTACGCCAGGCGCAAGGGCGGCGGCGGAAAGCTCGAAGCGGACTTGGTCATTGCCTTTTCCGGTGGCTCCGTGGGCGATGGCGTCGGCCCCTTCGGCGAGCGCGAGCTTGATCATGTCGTGGGTGATGCAGGGGCGGGCGATGGAGGTGCCTAGCAGGTAGCGACCTTCGTAGATGGCACCGGCTTGGATCATCGGGAAAATGTAATTGGCGGCGAAATCTTCTTTGAGATCGCCGATGAAGCACTTGGAGGCACCGGTGGAGAGAGCCTTGGCTTCAAGGCCGTCGAGTTCGTCGCCTTGGCCGACATCGGCGCAGTAAGCGATGATTTCCGCATTGTATTTGGCCTTGAGCCAGAGCAGGAGGACGGAGGTGTCAAGACCACCGGAGTAAGCGACGACAATTTTCATGAGGGCGGGAGGCAAGCATGAAGCGGCGGGTAGGTAAAAGCTGAAATACGGAAAAGCGCAAAGAGAAACCGCGCAGATTGTGAGAGGTGGGGCTTGGCAGCGAGCCGCGGGGAAAGCGAAGCTTCCGGCGGATGGCATCTTGTGAACACTGTGGGACGGAATTCTCGACGCGGGCGGGAGCTTTGCGCTTTTGCTGCAAGGGCTGCGAATTCGTGGCAGTTTTGATCTCAGAGAAGGGATTCGAGCAGTTTTATGACCTAAAGCAGGGCTTGGCGGTGGCTCCGGTGCGGAGTCGGCCGTTCGAAGAGCACGATTTTTCATGGTTGCCGGCGAAGGTGGCGGAGGCCGAGGAAAAAGCGACCGCGAGGGGCGATGGTGCGCAGTTGGATTTAGCGCTGGAGGGGATTTCCTGTGTCGGTTGCGTGTGGTTGGTGGAAAAATTATTCGCCCGTTATCCGGGAAGTATTCGCGCGGCAGCGAATCCCTCGAGTGGGCGGCTTTATGTGGAGTGGATGCCGGGGAAGTGTGAGCTGGAGCCGTTTTTGCGAGAACTCTGTCAGTTCGGCTACGTGGCGGCTCCCGCTGGCGCGGTGAGCGGCGACCATGAGCGGCGGAGGTTGGCGGTGAGGCTGGGGCTATGCGGGGCCTTCGCGATGAATACGATGGGATTTTCGCTGCCTGCTTATCTGGGGATGCCGGAGGATTTCGAGTTTGCCGGCTTGTTCAAGTTGGTCGCATTCCTATCAGCCACCTTGTCGATGCTGGTGGGCGGCGGATATTTCATGGACCGGGCGTGGCGTGCGCTGCGGGCAGGATCGTTGCATATTGATCTACCAATTTCGCTGGGATTGATGGTGGGCTACGTCGGATCGATTGTGGGGTGGGCGTTGGGGTCGGAGCGGCTGATGTATTTCGATTTCGTGTCGGTTTTCGTCTTTTTGATGTTAGCGGGTCGGTATTTGCAAACCTCGGCGGTGGAGCGAAATCGGCGCCGATTGGTGCGCCAGCAGCCGGTGCCCGAAGCGGTGCCACGGGCGGATGGTGAGGGCGCGGCGGTGGCACGGGCAGATATTGCGCCGGGTTTACAATTTCTGCTAGGACCAGGACAAGCGCTGCCCGTGAGTGGCGTCTTGGTTGCGGGGGAGGCGGATTTTTCGCTGGAGTGGATTCATGGCGAGGCGGATCCGGTGAGATATTCGGCGGGGGGGCGCTTGCCGGCGGGTGCGATTTTACTTAGCCGGACGCCCGCAGCGGTGGAGGCGAGTGAACGGTGGGAGGATTCCCTGATCGCTAAGCTCACAGCTCCGTCGAGCCGTGAGCGAGGGACGCCGGGGATGGATCGCTTGCTGCGGATCTATCTGAGCATCGTGCTGGTGGTCGGAGTGGCGGCACTGGTATTTTGGGGGATGCGTGGGGAATGGTTGAAAGGGGCACAGGCGATGATTTCTGTGTTTGTGGTGTCTTGTCCCTGCGCACTGGGCGTGTCGGTTCCGCTGGCGGATGAGCTGGCAGCGGCGGCGATGGAGCGGTTAGGAGTTTTTACAAGAACGGCAACCTTGTGGTCGCGGCTGCGACGCATAAGAAGGGTGATTTTCGATAAAACGGGCACGCTGACCTTGGAGAGACCGGTTTTGGGAAATCCTGACACGGTCGCCGGGCTGACGGATGAGGCAGCGCTGGCTTTGGCGAGGATGACGCATGGCTCACTACACCCGATCGCGCGGACGCTGCTAGAAGCGCTGGGGACTCGCGGACAAAAATTATTAGCGGAACATGAGAGGGTCGTGAGTCGTGAATTTCCAGGCTTAGGCGTATCCATGGAGACGGATGAAATCACCTGGTCCTTGGGACGAGCGGGCTGGTCAGGCAGTGGTCCCACCGCAGTAGCGGCCGATGTTGCGGGGAGCGAATTACGCAAAAACGGAGAAGTGATCGCGGCATTTCACTTTAGCGAATCCCTGCGCCCCGGCGCACTCGCGATGTTGCGGCGACTTGAGCGCCACGGGCTTGCTATTCACCTACTCTCGGGCGATCACCCGCTGAAGGTCGAGAAAATGGCCCAAGCACTCGGACTGCCAGAGAATCACGCACACGGCGGATTATCGCCGGAAGAAAAGGCTTCGGCGGTGCGAAGCATCGACCGCCAGGATACGCTGTATCTGGGAGACGGGGCGAACGATTCGCTGGCCTTCGATGCGGCATTCGTCACGGGGACTCCGGTGGTGGATCGGAGTCTGCTCGAGTCCAAAGCAGACTTCTACACCCTGGGTTCTGGCTTGGAATTTCTCCCCCAGCTTCTAAACGTCGCCGCCGCAAGGGAAAACGCCGTGCGAGCGGCATTTGGATTCGCGATTCTTTACAATCTGACCACCGTCGCGTTCGCAGCTGCGGGGAAAATGAGTCCGCTGCTTGCCGCCGTTCTGATGCCACTGAGTTCGATCGTCTCCATCGTGATCGTCGCCACGCTCTCGCGGAATCGCCCCTTGAACAAAGGTTGATCTCCCAAAAAATGCACATTAGGTTGTGTCGTCTGCCTTCCACAAGATCATGTCCGCAAATAAACAACAAGCTCACCAAGAGTTCGAGATGACTCTCCTCCGTCGCCTTGCCGGATCGGAACGCTTCAAGATCTACCAGGACGCATTCCGCACCGCGACAGGGCTTCCTCTCAGGCTTGTTTCAGCAGATCCGGAAGGCTGGTGCTTGGATGATCAAAGTATCAACCGCAGCCCATTTTGCGAAGCTTTGAACCTTTGCAAATCCGCCTGTGGTGCCTGTTTGGACACGAACCGCCTTTTGATGAAAGAGGCCGAAGTCAGTGGTCCCTCCACTTGCCATTGCTTCGCCGGTCTGTGTGCCACTGCCGTGCCCGTCAAAATGGGTGCTTCGGTGATCGGCTTCCTCAAAACCGGACAAGTCTTTAGCAGGACTCCCACTGAGGAACAATTTGATGACATCCTCGGTACGATCGGTCGCAAGACACTCAGTAAAAGCGCCCGATCCACTTTGAAAGCCGCCTATCTGCAAACCCGCCACGTCGAGCCGGTCCGCTATCAGAGCATGGTTACCCTGCTCGAAAGTTTCGCAGAACAACTCAACGAACACGCCGAATCCCTCGCGATCACCGAAGAGGGCAGCGAACCCGCCGCAATCGCCAAGGTTCGTAAATACATCCACGAGCACCTTGATGAGCCGCTACCGCTCGGCCAAGTCGCTCGGCAAGCGGGTCTCAGTGAATCTCACTTTTGCCGCCTTTTTAAGGATTCTTCCGGACTAACACTCACCGACTATGTCAACCGCTGCCGGATCGACTGGGCGAAGCGGGAGTTGCTCAAACCCGAAGCCCGCATTTCTGAAATCGCATTTCTAATTGGCTATCAGTCACTTTCCCAATTTAACCGAAGTTTCGTCCGGATTGTCGGCTCGTCACCCACCCAGTATCGCAGGGAGCGCTTGGAGCGCTTGGAGCGGGCCGCCTCGTGATGGTTTGTTTTCGTGATTGCCGCATGAATTATAATTTCACACCTTGAGTTTTCTCGAAATCATGGAAGAACGCTACGAAATCCGCGGGAAAATTGGCCAAGGAGGCCTGGGCGCGGTCTATCGAGGATATGATACCCGGATGAATCGAGAGGTCGCGATTAAGCGGATCTCGGTGGCCCATGGGGACCCGGCCCTTCAAGAAGAATCCACCCGCCAGCTCATCAAGGAAGCTGGTGCGCTTGCTTCGCTCCAGCATCCTCACATCGTCACGGTTTACGATGTGGGATCCGATGAAGACGGCCCCTATGTGGTGATGGAGTTGATCAGCGGAAAAACCCTCGATGAACTCATCGAGCGAGCCCCGCTCACGTGGCCAGATTTTCGGGAATTGGCCATCCAGACTCAGGAAGCCTTGATCGCGGCTCAGGAATTGGGACTGATTCACAGCGACATCAAACCCTCTAACTTGATGCTCACCTGGCTGCCTTCGGGCAAGTTTCAGATGAAAATCGTGGATTTCGGACTCGCCACGCTGAACCATTCCCAATCTTTGGAAGAATTGCAGGAAATTGAAGCCGTCTTCGGTTCAATCTATTTCATGGCACCCGAGCAATTCGAGCGGATCCCGCTGGACGCTCGAGTAGACATCTATGCCATGGGCTGTGTTTACTATCAGGCACTGACAGGCACCTACCCGTTTCGAGGGGAGACTGGCCACGATGTGATGGTTTCTCACCTCCATCATAAGGTGATTCCCATCCAAGAAATCCGAGCGGATGTGCCCATCTGGGCTTGCGACTGGATCATGTGGATGATCAATCGAGTGCCCGCTGATCGTCCCGAATCTGCGCGGGATGCGCTGCAAGTTTTTTTCCAAAACGACAAAAACCCCAAGCCCACGATGAGTCTGGGCAAAGCCCAACCCACCGTCCCGGCTGGCCCTCGTGCCCGCTTGCCCATCCCCGGAGGAGGCCCTCAGCCGGTGACTCCCACCAAGCGGATCATCGCCGATCCAAGAATGGCGCCTCCCGGCTATGTCGCCCCCGTCGTTGAGCCAGAGTCCGCACCGATACCTGTTCCTGAATCGCCTGAGGTGATTACCGCGCCCCAACCGCTGCTGCCACCGGAAGGATCCAAGCCGAGTATCTACACCGCGCCCGTGGAGATTCCAGATGTCCTCCCGCCTTCACCCACGACTCGTGGCCCCTTCACGCCCACGACCCGCTATGTGCCTTCCGTCAAACAAAAGGGTTCTTCCAAGCATCGAAACATTGGCGTTGCGGCAGTCGCCCTGCTTACCCTTGGAATTCTTAGCCTGCTCCTCTACAACCGCATCAAGGCGAGTAAAGCCAGTCAACGTTTTAGCAATATGATGACCACCGCGGGTCAGGTGGGGACGACAGAGATTCCCATGACCAGCGCGGAGCTCGACCATTTCTTCGAAGTTGCGGGAAATGCAGATACCGAGGAGCAACAAAAAGAAGTCTTCGCGGTGCTCGTGCTCGCCAAGCCGTCCGATGGATCGAACTTCGACAGCGCCCTCACCAGCTTCGCCATCACTGGCTCCCGACTCCTGCCAGAATCCCGGGCGATGATGATTCGCGATGTACTCGCCAAGCGCATGACCAGCGCCATGGTTCCCGCGATGTTAGAATTTGCGCGCAGCACCAAAGACAATGACTCCGCCGTCGCCGCGTTGCAGGCGATCCACAGCTCATTGGGAGACGAACAATTCGATCCGCTTTTTTCCACCCTCCAAGGCCATCCCAATGCCGAAGTTCGCAACGCCGCAGAAGCTGGAATTACGGAAATTCTAAAAAAGAGCAGTCGCCGCAGCGAACTTGCCACGCAGATCACCACCGCTCTCCAAGGCATCACCGACACCAAAATCCGGGAACCACTGCTCCGTTTGAAAACGGCGACTGGTGGCTAACAAGACTTTTTTGCGACGCCCGTCACGGAGAATAGACCACCACCGGACCTACGCTGCCGCCCTGCACCCGTCGGAGTTTTTCCACGGCTTTCTTCAGTGCTGCGGCAGCGCATACGGCTTCCTCCATGGTATTTAGCATCGAGAAACTCACACGCAGACTACTCTTTGCCCGCGCCTCGGGGATCCCCATCGCCAACTGAACATGAGAGGGCTTCTGCTTGCCAGTCATGCAGGCTGACCCGGCGGAACAAGCCACCCCTGCCTCATCCAGAAGGATCAAAAGTCCTGCGGCATCGCATTGCTCAAACGAAAGGTGGCTGGTATTTGGCAGCCGGTGATGAATGTCGCCGTTGATCGTCACCCCGCTGATTTCGCTTAAAACCAAATTCTCAAACGCATCGCGCATCTCTCTCAGACCCACCTTCGAAGTCCGGAGGATCCAGGCAGCAGCGGCTCCCATACCCACGATTCCCGCCGTGTTTTCCGTCCCGCTGCGTCGACCAGACTCCTGCCCGCCGCCTTGGAGTAGAGGCTTAAAACGAAGTCCATCCCGCAGATAGAGTGCGCCCACGCCTTTCGGCCCATAGAATTTATGCGCCGATATCGATAGCAGATCCACGCCTAACTCCCTCGCGCTCATTGCCATTTTTCCCACCACTTGAATCGCATCTGTGTGCACCGGCAAACCACGCTCGCGGGCAAGTGCAGTAGCTTCGGACAAGGGCTGGATCACTCCCGTCTCATTATTAGCCGCCATCAGCGAGACGTAAGCTGCGCCATCCAGCGCTGCCGCGAAAGCCCCCATTTCCAAGCGCCCGCCGGAAGTCACTGGCACCCGCGCCACTTCCCGAGGTTGATCCTCCACCCAACGAAGCACCGCGCTGTGCTCGATCGCAGAAACCAGCGCTCTCCCCTGACCTGCTAGGCAATCCAGCGCAGAAAGCGCCGTATTCACACTCTCCGTTCCGCCACCGGTGAAAACAATTTCACCCGCTTGGGCACCGATGAGATCCGCCACTTGTCCGCGTGCTTCATCGATCGCCTTGCGCGCCAATTTGGCCGCCGCATAACTGCCTGAAGGATTTGCATAGCCATCCCGCAACCAAGGCAGCATCGCCTCCAGCACCTCCGGGAGAAGCGGAGTCGTTGCATTTGCATCCAAGTAAATCATACACGGAGCATCCTTCCTCATGTCTCCGATATCAACCCGTAAAACGCCGCAAAACCGCCAAAACCACTCTACCTCGATCCACTAGAACGCCTTGATCGGTGGTGAATTCGGGTCCACGTAAGTCGAGGTTGGTAGCGTGGCAGGCATCGCCTGTGGATTCCCCGACTGAGCCGATTCTACGAAGGAAGCGTTTTCCTTGGGTGGGATGCACCAGTGTTCTTGCCACCATGGCTTGGCTCACTTTTTTGTTAAGGCGAGCGTAGCTGATGGCTTTTGGCGTTACGACGCTTTTTGACGTTTGAAAATCGCGACACCCTTGGTGTTGATTTCCACCAACTCCCATCCTTGAGCACCGTTCTCGTTGAGTGTCGTTTCGAGCGCACGGGGACTGGTGTTTACCGAGATTACTCGGTACTCCCAAACAATTTGTTTAGCCTCAAGCCCAGTCGCAAATAGCAAAACCATGGAGCATCCCATCAGAACACGGACGCCAAGATTCTTACTGGAATTCAGATGATGCGATGACAGCTTTTTCACGGGATTTTGATGAGGAATCATGTGAATTTCATGGCGATCAGCGCTTGGATTGTCAAGGACGTTTGTGGGCAGCACAGTGGCAATCTCCACCGCACCTCCATCCCGACCGGTCTAATGAGAAGAGCTCCGCGCCACATCAAATAGAGCTGGAGTTG